>JAEYOB010000151.1 GCA_023412175.1 Pseudomonadota bacterium
GCGCAGAGGAGCGGAGATCCGCAGCAGATCCTCCAGGCCGCGGTAGTTCAGGCGCAGGTGCTCCTTAACGAGCAGGGCGGCCAGGAGGCTGGAGGGACGATAGGCGGGACGGGCGTACTTGCTCAGACGCACGGGTAGCGCGCGGCGCGCCACAGCCTGGGCGAGCCGCGCAAAGCACAGCAGCTGATTTTCGATGATGCCCGTCAGGTGGGCATCACCTCGTCAGACCGCGAGGCTTTCGACAGAGCAAGATGCCGTAATGGGCCGCGCCTGAAGCTCTGGGCTGGGCCGGCGGCTGTCCCCACAGTGATGGTGTGAGACACGGAGTCCGAGCGGATCGGCCCCAAGCATCATGGAGGGACAGGCGAGCGCGAGTTGTGCCCTCGTGACGCCGTGCGCCTTGGCCAGCACGCCGAGCCGCTGCATCGCCTCCAGCACCGGCCGGCTGAGCCACTCGCGCCGGAAATAAGCGCCCATCTCCTTGTCGGCCGCGAGTCCTCCGGCAGCGGCGCGTCCGGCCGGTACCTGCTCGTCAGCACGCCCTGGGCCAGCGGCGACCAGACGATCTGGCCGATGCCGTTGGCCGCGCACAGCGGAAACACCGCGCGTTCGGGATCCCGCCACAGCAGCGAGTACTGCGGCTGGCTGGAGACGAACCGCTCGACGCCCGCCATCGCCAGCGCCGCGCGGATCTTGTCGGCGGGCCATTCCGAAAAGCCGACGAAGCGCGCCTTGCCCTGCCGCACCACCTCCGTGAGCGCCTGCATGGTCTCGGCCAGCGGCGTGTTGGGGGCGTCGCGGTGGCACTGGGAGGTCAATGTGGTCGACCCGCAGCCGGCGCAACGCGGCCTCCAATTGCTTGACGATCTGCGTCCACGACAGGCCGCGGTCGCTCTCGGTCATCGGAAAGAACAGCTTTGGTGGCCAGCATGTAAGAGTCCCGCGGCACGCCGGCCAGCGCCTCGCCCGGCAGCTCCTCCGCCGCCCCGCGGCCGTAGATGTTTGCGGTGTCGAACAGCGTGATGCCCTGGTCGAGCGCGGTGTGCACGCACGCGATGGCCCGCTCCCGGTCGACGCCGCCGCCGTAGGTGAGCCACGATCCCAGCGCGATCGCCGACACGCGCAGGTCGCGGCTGCCGAGCTGCCGGTACTGCATGCGTCCTCCCGATGCTGCCGCCCGTCCTGATGTGAGGACGCCGGGGCGCGCCTGCCATGGCGCACGGGGGCGTTGCCGCAACCGCGGTTCGTGCCGCGTCAGGCATATATCATCGATACGGACGATGCCGAGGACGGGCGCTCTGCGCCCCCGCATCAGGTCCTGATGCCTCATCCTCAGATCCCGCCCCGCCACCGCCGCCCGCCCACAGCCGCTCCTGTGCGCCGATCGCACACGAGGGCGCTGCGGCTGCGCGGCCCAACGATCCAGGAGTATGTCCATGACCGAGAGAGCGCCCCATTCCGTCCCCGCTGACGCGGCCCGTCTGCGGCCGGCCGGGCCAAGCCCCACCATCTGGCTCGTGAGCGGCGTGCTCGCCGTCTCCGACTCCAGCCTGCCCGCCGCCCTGCACAAGCTGGCCGACCACGCCGCCCTGTGCGGTCCCGGTGGGCCCAGCGCGCCGGTGGGCGGCATCATCGTGCATGGCCGGCTCAAGCTGGCTTGGAGCATCACCGTACCGACCCCCGAGCAACTGCCGGCGCTGGTCGAAGACCCGGACCCGCGGGCCAGCTACAGGGTGCTGACGATCACCGTCACGTCGTTTGCTGACGGTGCCTGACCATCGGTTGCTTGGCCGTGCTGGCGGACCCTGCGGCCTCACAGACCACATGGCCGGTCCTGTCCTCACTGGTGCGTTAACGCATCAGAAACCGCAGCGTGTCTCGACGCTCTGCCCAAGGCGCGGGGACGCCGTCGGCGAGCGCCGAACCACCGGCGCCCCTCATCCCTACAGAAGGCCTGACCTCATGACCCACGGCGTTCAAACCAACCTCCATCCTTCTTCCACCATCGACCCGGAGACGGTGACGACCATCGGCGGCGCCGGCGCTGTGCTCGGCGCGTTCAAGGCCGTCCTGGACGGCAAGTCCTTTCTTGGCATCTTGGGGGCTGCGGCCATCGCCGGGGCAGCCTGTGCCCTTGTCGGTGCCATCGTCTCATTGGGCTGCCACGCGGCGAGTGACAGCGTCGGGGCCGATGCCCGAGACCCGTCATGAGGACACAGGGCGGCGGCCTTGATTCCTGAAAGCGCGCTTGCACCGTGCTGGACCTGGGGCGCAGCGCCTTTCCGGTGCAACGCCGTAGGTCAACGCTCGGCCTCCTGCACGCGGCGCCATCAAACACCGCTTCTGTTCCATTAACTCACGGAAAGCCTGCCCCTTCGCTGGTGCAGGGTTTCGGCATCAAATGTTCCTGGAGATCCTCACGACCCGGCAGATCATTTTGCTCGGTATATGGTAGTACTTTCATTTATGGCTGATGCATTTGACCTGCCCCCACATGGGACACCAGAGACTATGTTAGCCAAACACCGCCCGACGG
>JAEYOB010000153.1 GCA_023412175.1 Pseudomonadota bacterium
GGGCCGTAGAATTCGCGGCTGTAGTTTTCCGGCGACCAATTGGTGCCGTCGCCCGCTTCGATCGCCATCGGCGCATCGTCGATGAGGGTCGCCGGCGTCAGCCCGTAATCGAGCGCCGACGCATAGACGATCGGTTTGAACGACGAACCCGGCTGACGCATCGCCTGCGTCGCGCGGTTGAGGCCGGCGGTCTGGTCAAGCGAGTAGCCGCCGACCATCGCCAGCACGCGGCCGGTGTGCGGGTCCAGCGCCACGAAGCCACCCTGCACCGCCGGGATCTGCCGGAGCCCGAAGCTGCCCGGCGGCAGGTCCTTGCCCTTCTCGTCCTTGGCAACCGGCTCGACCAGCACGACGTCGCCCAGCTTCAGCGCATCGGAGGGGCGGCGGATTTCGGGGCCGACGCCCTCGCCCTCCCTCCAGGCGCGCGCCCACTTCAGTTCGGCCAGCGGGATGCGCCCGCGCGAACCGTCGCTCAGGCCGATCTCGGTGCCGGTGGCCTCGTCGTCCTTCAGCACGACGGCCAGCCGCCACGCCTCGCCGCCCGGCGGCATGGGAATGGAGGTCAGCTTCTTAGCCCAGGTGTCGAAGTTCTCCATCCGGGTGATCGGCCCGCGCCAGCCGTGCCGGCGGTCGTAGTCGATCAGGCCCTGGCGCACGGCGCGGGTCGCCGCATCCTGCAGCTTGGGATCCATAGAGGCGCGCACGGTCAGCCCGCCCTCGTACAGCGCGCGCTCGCCGTAGAGCTTGATCAGCTCGCGGCGGACCTCCTCGGCAAAGTACTCGGCGGTGACGTACTCGGTCTCGTCGCGCTTGCGGATCGCCAGCGGCTCGGCCTGGGCGGCGCGGGCCTCCTCGGGCGTGATGTGGCCGTCCTCGGCCATGCGGCCGATCACCCAGTTGCGCCGCGCGACCGCCGCGTCCTTCTGGCGCTCGGGGTGGTAGTTGCTGGGCGCCTTGGGCAGGGCCGCAAGGTAGGCCGCCTCGGCGATGGTCAGCTCGTCCAGCCCCTTGTTGAAGTAGTTCAATGCCGCCGCCGCGACGCCGTAGGAGCGGAAGCCCAGGAAGATCTCGTTCAGGTACAGTTCGAGGATGCGGTCCTTGGTGAAGGCGCGCTCGATGCGGATGGCGAGGATGGCTTCCTTGATCTTGCGGTTGAACGACACCTCACCGGACAGCAGCATGTTCTTGGCGACCTGCTGCGTGATGGTCGAGGCGCCGACCGGCCGCCGGTCGGACCCCAGGTTCTCCACGTTGGTCAGCACGGCGCGGACGATGCCCAGCGGATCGATGCCCTTGTGCTGGTAGAAGCTCTTGTCCTCGGCCGACAGGAAGGCGCTGCTGACGCGCTTCGGCACGGCGTCTATGGGCACGAAGATGCGCTTCTCCGCCGCGAATTCGGCCAGCAGGCGGCCGTCGCCGGCATACACGCGGGTTGTCACCGGCGGCTGGTAGTTGGCCAGCTTCGTGTAGTCCGGCAGGTCGTGGTTGTAGTGGTCGACCACCCACACCAGGGCACCCGCCCCGGCGAGCGCCAACATCAACAGACCCATCAGAAGCGACAGCAGCAGACGCATTTCCCAAACCCGGTTCAGCACAACGAGACCCGGTCCACTCGGCGCCGGGCTGAGGGGGCGCATCCTACACCCGTGGGCGGGAGGCGCCGACTCCTACGTTCGATTGGCAGGAAAATGTGACACCCACAAGGCGGCTACCACAAAGGGGTAGCGGCTATGCATCCTGGACGGGGAGAGCCCGCCCGGCGACGGCGACGCTCCTGGTCCTCAAAGCTTCTGCGGGCCGTTCAGCCACTTAAAGTAGGAGTCCACGGCGCGGGTCACGCCGCGGGCAAGGCGTTGGCGATGCTTCGGCGAGTTGAGCTGGCTGGCGTCCTTCGGGCTCGACAGGTAACCCATCTCCACCAGCACCGACGGCACGTCCGGCGCCGTCAGCACAGCGAAACCGGCCTGCCGGTGCGGCTTGCTGGGCAGCACGGTGACGTCGCGGCGCACATGCTCCAGCACGATCTTCGCGAAGCGCTTGGAATGGTTCATGGTGTCGCGCTGCGCCAGGTCGATGAGGATGCTCGCCACCAGATCGCTCTCACCTGCCAGATTGACGCCGACGATGGCGTCGGCGCGGTTCTCCTTCGCCGCCAGCATCTCCGCCTCGCGATCCGACGCCTTGTCGGACAGCGTATAGACCGACAGGCCGCGCACCGTTCCGCTGGTGATGCTGTCGGCGTGCAACGACAGGAACAGGTCGGCGCCGACGTCGCGCGCGATGCCGACGCGCTCGCGCAGGCGGATGAACACGTCCTTCTCGCGGGTCAGCAGCACACGGTAGCGGCCGGTCGCCTCCAGTTGCCGGCGCAGCTCGCGCGCCACCGCCAGCGTGATGTCCTTCTCGTAGAGGCCACCCACCCCGATGGCGCCGGGATCCTCGCCGCCATGGCCCGGATCGATGACGATCAGCGGTTTCTCCGGTGCCCGCGCCGGCGGCGGAACCGGCGGCGCGGCAGGC
>JAEYOB010000198.1 GCA_023412175.1 Pseudomonadota bacterium
CGGCATCCACGAGCCGGAGCTGCGCGTCAAGCTCTACCCGCACCAGTTCTCCGGCGGCATGCGGCAGCGCGTGGTGATCGCGCTGGCCCTGTGCGCCGAGCCCGAGGTGGTTGTGGCCGACGAGCCGACCACGGCGCTGGACGTCTCCATCCAGGCGCAGATCCTCGATCTGATGAAGCGCCTGTGCCGCGAGAAGCGGGTGGGCATGATCGTCATCACCCACGACATGGGCGTCATCGCCGAGATCACCGACCGCGTCGCCGTCATGTACCGCGGCCGCGTGGTCGAGGAGGGGCCGACCGCCAAGATTCTCGGCGATCCGGACCACCCCTACACCCGCGCGCTGATCGGCGCGGTGCCGCGCCCGGACGTTCGGCTGCACCGCTTCCCCTACGTGGATTACATCGAGGGCATCGCCGAGAAGCCCGACGCGATCAATCTCAGGGACCACTGGCTGGGACGCACACGCGACTTCAAACGGAAGCATGACGGGCCGCTGCTGGAGCTGCGCGACCTGTCCATCCGCTTCCCGCTGAACACCGCGTGGCTGGAGCGCAACCGGCGCTATACGGACGCGGTGAAGGGGGTGAGCTTCGCCATCCGCGAAGGCGAGACCTTCGGGCTGGTCGGCGAGAGCGGCAGCGGCAAGTCCACCATCGCCCGCCTGATCACCGGCCTGTACCGGCCGTCCGGCGGCGCGGTGGTGTTCGACGGCACCGAGGTGACGGCGCTGAAGCGCGACCGCGACCTCAACCCGTTCCGCCGGCAGATCCAGATGGTCTTCCAGGATCCCTACTCGTCGCTGAACCCGCGCATGCGCGTGCTGGACATCGTTGCCGAGCCGATCCGCTTCCACAAGCTGGCCGGCAGCGGCAAGGAGGTGGAGAAGATCGTCCGCGACCTGCTCGACCATGTCGGGCTGGGTGCCAAGGCCGCCGACAAGTACCCGCACGAGTTCTCCGGCGGCCAGCGCCAGCGCATCGTCATCGCCCGCGCGCTGGCGACCCGGCCGCGCTTCCTGATCTGCGACGAGCCGACCTCGGCGCTGGACGTGTCGATCCAGGCGCAGATCCTCAACCTGCTGAAGGACCTTCAGGAGCAGTTGCGGCTGACCATGCTGTTCATCAGCCACGACCTGCCGGTGATCCGCCAGATGTGCGACCGGGTCGGCGTCATGCGCCACGGCCAGTTGCTGGAGGTGGCGCCGACCGAGGAGCTGTTCGTCAGCCCGCAGCATCCCTACACCCGCGAGTTGCTGTCGCTGATGCCCAACTTCCGCGGTCTGACGCAGAAGGGGCTGGAGGTCGAGGACCGGGCCACGGGCTGACCACGCGAAGGAAGCAAGGATGCTGTTCAAGGGCCTGACCGACCGCGGCGCGGTTGCCGAGGGCATTCTGGCCGACATCGCCTGCGCCGCCGAGAAGGCAAACCATCTGGCCGTCTACGAGGGGGGTACGCCGGTGGCGTGAAGCCTCCCGACGCGGTGGCCGCTCGTGCCGGATGGCTATGCCCGCGCCCTCCCCCCTCGGACGCGGCGGAACACCGCGCCGCATTCCCCCAACGGCTATGCACCGGGTATCGGAAGGCTTTTGTTAACGAACTATTAACCATATAAGCCGAGCGTCGGCAGCCTAGGCTCTGGTGTCTGGTTCGGTTGGTTCATGAAATCCGATAACACTCTGTTGGCACTGGCTGCCGCGACGGCGCTGCCGGTCGTGCTGTTTGCCACGGTGATGCTGTTCCTCTACGGCTGCGAAAGGGAAGCCGCGGTCGAGCACGACCTGCGTGCGAAGGCCGCCGCCGCCGCCACCGCCGTGGAGCGGCAGATCGCCAACGAGTTCGGCGTGCTGAACGCGCTCGCCACATCGGAATCGCTCGACCGGCCCGACCTGGAGGCGTTCCAGGCGCAGGCCCGGCGCGCGCTGGCAACTCTTCCCTCGTGGCTCGGCATCTCGCTGGGCGAGCGCACCCGCCAGCTCATGGACACGCGCACCCCGCTCGGGGATCCGCTGCTGCGCACGGTCGAGGACGATAGCAGAAGCCTCCTGTTCGACACCGGCAAGCCGCAGGTCAGCGGCGTGCTGAACATTCCCGAGCGCTATCCGGAGCCTTTCGTGCTGGTGCGCGTGCCGGTGTCGCGCGACGGCGAGGTGCGCTTCACGCTCACCGCGACGCTGCGCGCCTATGCACTGGCCGAGTTGCTGCGCGAGCAGGGTATTCCTGAAGATTGGCGCATCGGCATCATGGACGGGAACGGCGCGTTGCTGGCCCGCACGGTTTCGACGGATCCCCTGGACGAGGCGCTCGGCGAAAGCTCCGGCATCTCCATACCGGACGGCGACGCTCAACCGGACGGCGACATCTTCCAGGCCGTGACCAGGGACGGCTTCCGCGCCACCGGGGCATATGTCCGGTCCGGCCTGACCGGCTGGACGATCATCGCCGGCACCGCCACCGACGCGGTGCTGTGGTCGGCGCGCCGCTCGGTCTTCGCCGCCGCCGCCGGCGGCCTCACGGCGGCGCTCTGCGCCGCGGCACTGGCCTGGAGCCAGATCCGAGCCCATCGCCGCCGCCGGCAGGCCGAGCGGCTCATGGCAGCCGTGCGGACCGAACGCGCCGTCGCCGACCGCCTGTCCGACATCGCAGCGCACTTCCCCGGCGTCATCTACCGGCGGGTGCTGAAGGACGGCGTCATCAGCTATCCCTACGTCAGCGACTCCCGCCACATCTTCGACGAGCTGGAAGGCAGCCGGCTGGCCGGCGAGCCGTTCCGCAACGCTGCCGGCGCAAGCATGACGCCCGAGACGCAGGCGCGTTGGCGCGACGCGCTGCGCATGTCGATGGAAACCGGGGCACCCTATGCCGTCGAACTGGAAGTCATCACGCAGCAGGGGCGCCGCACCCTGCGCAGTCTCGCCCACACGCGACGGGAGGCCGACGGCAGCATCGTGTGGGACGGCCTGGTCCTCGACGTCACCGCCCAACGCGATGCCGAGGAGCGCTCGCGCGTCGCGGACGAACGGCTGCGGCTGGCGGTGGGGGCCGCCGATCTGGGAACCTTCGACCTGGATGTCGCGACCCGTGCCCTGACCTGGTCGGAGCGCTGCAAGGCGATGTTCGGCCTCGGCCCCGACGATCCGGTGAACGGCCGCGCCTATCTCTCCCGCCTTCATCCCGACGACATCCCCGCCGTGCGGGCGGCGGAGGACGGCGCGCTGGATCCGGCGGGCACCGGCGACTACCACATCCGCTTCCGCGTGCTGTGGCCCGACGGCACGCTCCGCTGGCTGGAGGCGACGGGGAAGGTGGCCTTCGTCGAGGACGCCGGCGTCCGCACGCCGGTCCGCCTGATCGGCACGGTCATGGACATCACCGAAGCGCAACGCGCCGAGAGCCAGCTCCAGGAAGCCCGCGACCGGGCCGAGCGGGCGAACCTCAGCAAAGGCAAGTTCCTGGCGGCGGCCAGCCACGACCTGCGCCAGCCCCTGCAGTCGCTGTTCCTGTTCTCCGCCGCCCTGCACCACCATGTGGACAGCGAGCGCGGGCGCGAGCAGCTCATGCACCTGGAGCGCGGCCTCGATGCGCTGAAGGGGTTGCTGGACAGCCTGCTCGACGTTTCACGCCTGGACGCCGGCATCATCAAGCCGGAGATGGAGGATTTCCCGCTCGACGACCTGCTCGATCAGGTCGCCGCCGCCTATCGGACGGTCGCCGTCGGCAGGGGGCTGGCGCTGGAGGTGCAACCGTCCGGCGCCACGGTGCGCAGCGACCGCACTCTGCTCGGCCGGATGCTGCGCAACCTCGTGGAGAACGCCCTGCGCTACACCGAGCGCGGCGGTGTGCGCGTGAGCTGCCATGCGAGCGGCGGCACGCTGCGCATCGAGATCGCCGACAGCGGCATCGGCATCCCCCCCGACCACCTCGACCGCATCTGGGAGGAGTTCCATCAGGTGGGCAACACCGAGCGCGACCGCACCCAGGGTCTGGGGCTCGGGTTGGCCATCGTGCAGCGCATCTCGGGCCTGCTGGAGCATCCCGTCGACGTCCGCTCGGCGCCGGACCGCGGGTCGGTGTTCGGCATCACCGTGCCGGCCGCCCCGGCCGCGGCGGTGGTCGCGCCGAAGGTGGCGCCGGCCGTCGAGCGCGGCATCGGGCAGTTCGCCGTGCTGGTGGACGACGACGCCATCGTGCTGCTGGGCCTCAAGGCGATGTTCGAGGAATGGGGCTATCAGGTGCTGGTCGCCGGCTCCACCGACGACGCGCTGAAACGGCTGGAGCGGTCGGGGCGGCGGCCGGACATCGTCGTCGCCGACTACCGCCTGCGCGAGGGCCGGGTCGGCACCGAGGCGATCCTGAGCATCCGCCAGCGCTGGGGCGAGACCATCCCCGGCATCATCCTGACCGGCGAAACCGGCCCCGAAGCGCAGCGCGACGCCACCGCGCACGGTCTGCGGGTGATCCACAAGCCCGTCACCCCGCGCCAGCTCGGCAAGGCGCTGGACCGCCACCGCATGGAGAACACCCCTACCCTCCCCGCCGCCCTTCCCACAGATCGCGTTCGGCAGACAGCGCTTCAGCCATGAAGTCGAGGAAAACGCGGATCCGGCCCATGTGGCGCAGATCCTCATGCGTGAGCAGCCAGATCCGGGCCTCCGCCTCCTTCACCACGCCCCCGACGCGCCGCAGGTCGGGGGCGGAATCGCCCAGGCCGCAGGGCAGCAGCGCCAGCCCCATGCCGGCGCACGCCGCCGCCAGCAGCGCCGCCACCGAGTTCACCCGGTAGCCGACGCGCCCGGCGGGAACCCGGCGTTTCAGCCACACCGCCATGGCCGTATGGTCGAAGCTGTCGTCCAGCCCCACCCAGTCATGCTCGGCAAGGGCGGCCTGCGCGCCGGCGCGCTCCAGGCAGGCGGTGGATCCGTAGACGGCGAACGCCATTCCCGACACCGCCCGCCCCACCAGATTCTCCGGCGGCGTCAGGGTCGCGCGGCTGGCGACGTCGGCCTCGCGCGTGGTCAGGCTCAGCTTCGCCTCGGCCCGCAACAGGTTGACCTGGATTTACGGCCG
>JAEYOB010000203.1 GCA_023412175.1 Pseudomonadota bacterium
TTCCACAGCGGGGCGGCCACCACATAGGCGACGCGGACCGTCCGCGCGCCGTCGCCGGTGGCGCGGATGGTCCGCCGCCGCCGGTCGCGCGCCGTGTGCCGGGCCGAAGCGGCGAGCGCCGCATCGACCTGCGCCTGGAGCGCCGGATCGACGAGGCGCAGCGCCTCGGAATCCTCCAGCAGCACCTGCTGCAGGCCGGCCTGGGTCATCAGGCTGACGCGGTGGCGCACGGTGGTGCCGGCCCCATCGGGCAGCGCTACCGCCTCCTCGGTGACGGACAGCAGCCGTCCGGTGATCTCGCGGGAACCGGCGGCGCGCACCTCGGCGCCCTTCAGCGCGTTCAGCAACGCGATGGGCGACTCCAGTGCCTCGGGGCCGAAGGGCAGTTCGCGGAACAACTCGCGCAGGGGTTCCTCGCCGGGCAGGCCGATGGTGCCGACGCCGCCGCGGTCGTCGTAGACGACGATGCTCTTCAGCACATCGTCCACCTGATCGCGCCGGACCTCCAGCGTAAGCTCGGCGTCGCCGTTCACGGTGGCCTCATGCTCGAAATAGCCGACGCCGCCGGTGGACAGCAGCACGCGCTTGAGCGTCAGGCCGTCGGCCGCCAGAACGGGCGGGGCGAGCACCAGGGTGGCGGTCAGGGCCAGGAGCGTGGGGCGGATCATGCGGGCCTTCCTCGTTGCGGGGCTAGCTGGCGATGATACGGGCAAATGGGGAAACATTGCGGCCATGCGCTGCCGTATGTTGGAAAAATCGGCGTGAGGCGTTTACATGGTGGTGGCCCAACAATCAGACTCCAGGAGGTATACCATGGCCAGCGAGGATCCCATCGTCATTGCCGGTGCCGCGCGTACGCCAATGGGCGGTTTCCAGGGCGACCTGCTGGGACTGACCGCGCCGCAGCTCGGCGCGCTGTCGATCAAGGCCGCCATGGAGCGCGCCCGTGTCCGGCCGGAGGAGGTCGGCGAGGTGATCATGGGCTGCGTGCTGCCGGCTGGCCAGGGGCAGGCGCCCGCCCGTCAGGCGTCGCTGGGCGCCGGGATTCCCGAGGCCATCGGCTGCACCACGATCAACAAGATGTGCGGCTCGGGCATGAAGGCCGCCATGCTGGCGCATGACCTGATCAAGGCCGGTACCGCCGACATCATCGTCGCCGGCGGCATGGAGAGCATGTCGAACGCCCCCTACCTGCTCGACCGCGCCCGCGGCGGCTACCGGATGGGGCATGGCCGGGTGCTCGACCACATGTTCCTGGACGGCCTTGAGGACGCCTACGACAAGGGCCGCCTGATGGGCACCTTCGCCGAGGACTGCGCCCAGCAGTACCAGTTCACCCGCGAGGCACAGGACGCCTACGCCATCGAGTCGCTCGCCCGTGCCCGCCGCGCTACCGAGGACGGCAGCTTCGCCGCCGAGATCGTGCCGGTCACCGTGAAGGGCCGCAAGGGGGATACGGTGATCGACAAGGACGAGCAGCCGCTGAAGGGCATGCCCGACAAGATCCCGACTTTGAAGCCCGCCTTCCGCCCGGACGGCACGGTGACCGCGGCCAACGCCTCGTCGATCTCCGACGGCGGCGCCGCGCTGGTGCTGCTGCGCCGTTCCGAGGCGGAGCGCCGCGGCCTGCCGATCCTCGCGGCGATCAAGGGGCACGCCACGCACGCCCAGGCGCCGGCGCTGTTCACCACCGCCCCGGTGTTCGCCATGCAGAAGCTGCTGGAGAAGACCGGCTGGGCCGCCCGCGACGTCGATCTGTTCGAGGTCAACGAGGCGTTCGCCGTGGTCGCCATGGCGGCGATGCGCGACCTCGACCTGCCGCACGAGAAGGTGAACGTGCACGGCGGCGGCACGGCGCTGGGCCATCCCATCGGCGCCTCGGGTGCGCGCATCCTGGTGACGCTGCTGGCGGCGCTGGAGAAGTACGGGCTGAAGCGCGGCGTCGCCACGCTGTGGATAGGCGGCGGCGAGGCCCCGGCGATGGCGGTCGAGCGTGTCAACTGATGGCATGCGGCGCGGGGGCCTCACCGCTCCCGCACCTGCCTTTTCCGGTGGCAGAGGCGTCGGTTTGTGCCATTCTCGGGCGCAACGATAACGCGCATCAGGGAGGTCCGCCCGTGACCCGCACGCTCATCTCTTCCGGGTCGGAGTTCGAGGCAGTTGCCGGCTACTCGCGCGCCGTGGTGGACGGCAAGTGGGTGTTCGTCTCCGGGACCACCGGCTTCGATTATGCCGCCGGCACCATCTCCGAAGACGTGGTGGAACAGGCGCACCAGACCTTCCGCAACATCCGCGCCGCGCTTGAGCGCGCCGGGGCAGATTTCGCCAACGTCGTGCGCATCCGCGTCTATCTGGCCGATGCCAAGGATTTCACGCGGGTGGCGCCGGTCCTTGGCGAATACCTGGGCGAGGTGCGGCCGGCCAACACCACCGTGGTCTGCCAGCTGATCGACCCGCGCATGAAGATCGAGATCGAGGTCACCGCCAGGCGGTGACCCGACGATAGGAACCGGAGGAAACCAGCCATGCGCCTGACGGAAGAGCAGGAAATGGTGCGCGACATGGCGCGCCGATTCGCCGAGGAACGCCTGAAGCCCGCCGCCGCGGAGCGCGACCGCACCGCCGCCTTCCCGGCCGTGGAGCTGGGCGAGATGGGCGAACTCGGTCTGATGGGCATGATCGTGCCGGAGGAGTACGGCGGGGCGGGTACGGATTTCGTCGCCTACGCGCTCGCCATCGAGGAGATCGCCGCGGGCGACGGCGCGGTGTCCACCATCATTGCCGTGCACAACTCGGTCGGCTGCGCCCCCATCCTGAAGTTCGGCACACCCGAGCAGAAGGAGCGCTTCCTCAAGCCGATGGCGCAGGGCGGCATGCTCGCCTGCTTCTGCCTGACCGAACCGCAGGCAGGCTCCGACGCTGCCGCCATCAAGACCCGCGCTGTGCGCGACGGCGACCACTACGTGCTGAACGGCTCCAAGCAGTTCATCACATCGGGCAAGAACGCCAAGGTGGCCATCGTCTTTGCCGTCACCGATCCGGCTGCCGGCAAGAAGGGGCTGTCGGCCTTCATCGTCCCCACCGACACGCCCGGCTACACCGTGGCGCGCGAGGAGGAGAAGATGGGGCAGCACGCCTCCGACACCTGCCAGATTGTCTTCGAGGATTGCCGGGTGCCCGCCTCGCTGATGTTGGGCAGGGAGGGGGAGGGCTACAAGGTGGCGCTCGCCAATCTGGAGGGCGGGCGGATCGGCATCGCCGCCCAGGCGGTCGGCATGGCGCGGGCCGCCTACGAGGCCGCCCTGCAATACGCCAAGGAGCGCGAGAGCTTCGGCACTGCCATCATCAACCATCAGGCGGTCGCCTTCCGGCTGGCCGACATGGCGACCCGCGTCGAGGCGGCGCGGCAGATGGTGCTGCACGCGGCCAGCCTGCGCGACGCCGGCCTGCCCTGCCTGAAGGAGGCGGCGATGGCGAAGCTGTTCGCCTCGGAGGCGGCGGAGCGCGTCTGCGCCGACGCCATCCAGGTGCACGGCGGCTACGGCTACTTCAACGATTTTCCGGTGGAGCGGATCTACCGTGACGTGCGGGTGTGCGCGATCTACGAGGGCACGTCCGACATCCAGCGGCTCATCATCTCGCGCCAGATCGCGGCGGAGTGAGGCTCGGAGTGAGGTGGGGCCTCGCTGGAGGCCGGTTCGGGAAAATGCCCCCTCCCCCGCGGCGGGGGAGGGGAGGCAAGGGGAAGCATCCGGCCACCCTCCGGTTGCTTCGTGCAACGGACCCGCGCATGGGCGCGGGAGCCGTTCGGGTACTGGACGGTCCGGCACATGCCCAGGACCGTGCGGTGCGGCCGGTCGTGCCGGCGCTCCGTCTGGTCCAGGATTCGCAGAAGGGCCATGTCGGGTCTCCTTCAGGCGGCCCGGCAGAGCGACTGTGCCGATTCGATGTGGCGGCGAGCCTCCCGGAGAAGCGCGCGATGCTGGGCGATTGCCTCGCGGACCGGAACGCCCTGACCGTAGACGCGCACTTCGTTGAGGATACGGTCGGCCCGGTCCAGCAGAGCGATGCGATGCAGGCAGTGGTCGAATCCGTTCATCTCTTCCCCCGTCGATCCGATAGCTGGCGTTTTCCTTCGTCCTATGGGTTGGATTAGACTCCTTCGATATGTCTTGCCGATTTCAGGTTTCTGAGCTTTTTGTTTCGGGGAGGCGAGTTGCTGTTTCACCCCACACACCCTTTCGCGGTAGAGGGGTAATGTGTTACAAGCCGGTAACCGAGTACGGCGCAACCTGCCGGACGGCGTCCGAAAACAGGGCGAAGGGAAAGCGCGATGCACATTCTTGCGGTCGATGACGA
This sequence comes from Pseudomonadota bacterium, assembly GCA_023412175.1. Classification (GTDB taxonomy): domain Bacteria; phylum Pseudomonadota; class Alphaproteobacteria; order Azospirillales; family Azospirillaceae; genus Azospirillum. The sequence goes on from JAEYOB010000203.1 coordinate 4,360, forward strand.
CGAACCGATTCGCGAGCTGCTGGCGTCATACCTGACGGCCGAGGGCTACCGGGTCTCGACGGCTCCGGACACGGCGAGCGCCAAAGAGGTTCTGGAAGGCGATCCCGTGGATCTGGTGGTCTGCGATCTGCGCCTGCCGGACGGCGACGGGTTGGGGCTGGTGCGGCAGATTCGCACCGAGTCGCAGATCCCCGTCATCATCCTGTCCTCCAAGGACCAGGACGTGGACCGCATCGTCGGGCTGGAGCTGGGCGCCGACGATTACCTGACCAAGCCCTTCAATCCGCGTGAACTGCTGGCCCGCATCAAGGCGGTGCTGCGCCGCGTCTCCGCCGAGGCGCGCCCGCCGCGCGGCGCCGACGAGCTGCGCGCGGTGGTCCAGTTCGCCGCCTGGGAGCTGGACCTCACCGCCCAGCGCCTGCGCAACCAGGACGGCCGCGAGGTGGAACTGACCAAGGCTGAGTTCGGCCTGCTCTCCGCCTTCGTCAAGCGCCCGCTGCGGGTGCTGAGCCGCGACCAGCTGCTCGACCTGACGCGCGCCGACGGCGCGGAGGTGTTCGACCGCTCCATCGATGTGCTGATCCTGCGCCTGCGCCGCAAGATCGAGGCGAACCCCAAGGAGCCGCGCATCATCAAGACCGAGCGGGGTGCCGGTTACGTCTTCGACGCCAAGGTCCGTGCAATCTGAGCGCGCGGGCGATCTGACCATTCGGTCGTTGCCCGCCCTGGCGCACCGAGGTTAGCCTCTCCCGAAAAGCAGATTCGGGAGGATCAGGGATGGCTTCGTCCATCGACTTCTATTTCGACTTCGCGTCGCCGTACGGCTATTTCGCCAGCCTGCGGATCGACGAGCTGGCCGCGAAGCACGGCCGTACCGTGGCGTGGCACCCGATCCTGCTGGGCGCGGTGTTCAAGGTTACGGGCATGAAGCCCAACATGCAGCAGCCCCTGCGCGGCGAGTATCTCCAGCACGACGTGAACCGCATTGCCCGGCTGATGGGATGCCCCTTCGCCTTTCCGGCGGTGATGCCGGTCAATCCGGTGGCGGCTGCTCGCGCCTATTGGTGGCAATTCGCCCAGTCCCCGGAGTCGGCAAAGGCGCTGGCCCGCGCCCTGTACCACGCCCATTGGGGCGAGGGCCGGGACATCGGCAGCCCTGAGGCGGTCGCCGATGTGGCCGGCGCCATGGGGCTCGACCCGGCCGCCGTTGCCGCGGGCATGCAGGATCAGAGGGTGAAGGACCGCCTGCGCGGGGAGACCGACGGGGCCATTGGCCGCGGCGTCTTCGGCTCCCCTTTCGTGCTGGTCGGGGACGAGCCCTTCTGGGGCTGGGACCGCCTGGACATGATCGATCGCTGGCTGGCGACCGGGGGGTGGTGATCTCCCCCGGCCTCACTCCTCCGCCAGCACCCGCGCGAACACCGGGCGATCGACGTTGCCGCCGGACAGCACCAGCCCGACGCGCTTGCCGACCATCCGCTCCTTCTCCTGCAGCAGCGCCGCCAGTGGCGCGGCCCCGGCTCCTTCCGCGACGTTGTGGGTGTCGGTGAAGTAGGCGCGCATGGCCGCCTCGACCTCGGCGTCGGTGACGCGGACGATGCGCTCGACCCCGCGGCGCATGATCGCCAGCGCCTCGTCCACCGGCACGCGGCAGGCCATGCCGTCGGCGATCTGCGTCTCCGCCGGGTGCGACACCGGGTGACCGGCCTCGAAGGACAGCGCGTACATGGGGGCGTGCGCCGAGACGACTCCGACCACCTTGGTGCGCAGGCCCAGCGCGTCCCGGGCGCTCACCATGCCGCAGATGCCCGACCCGAGGCCGATCGGCACGTACACCGTGTCGAGGTCTTGGACGGTCCGCAGGAGTTCCAGGCTGTAGCTCGCCACGCCCAGCATCAGCTTCTCATGGAAGGACGGCACCGGCGTCAGCCCGTACTGCGCGGCCATGGCGGCGGCGTACTCCGCGGCTTCCTGGAAGTCATGGCCGTGCTCGACCAGTTCGACGCCCAGCGCCCGCATCGCGGCGTTCTTTTCCGGGCTGTTGCCGTGCGGCACGACGATCACCGCCTTCAGGCCCAGCCGCGCCGCGGCGAACCCCAGGCTCTGCCCATGGTTGCCGCGGGTGGCGGAGATCACCCCGGCCATGTCCGGCTGGGCGCGTTTCAGCGCGTCCATCAGCACCAAGCCACCGCGAACCTTGAAGGCGCCCACCGGCTGGTGGTTCTCGTGCTTCACCCAAACCTCGCACCCCGTGCGCTGGCACAGCAGCGGCCAGCGGATCTGCGGTGTCGGCGGAATCACCGCGTGGACGGTTTCGGCGGCGGTCTCCAGTTCGGTCAGTGTGGGCATCTGCGGATCTTCCGGTGCGGGGCGTGCGAAACTGCTTGCCCATACGGTACCGTATGGGGCAAGCTTGCGCCCTATCCTGGCACAGAAGGGTGCGCCGAAGCACCGCCGGCGGGGAGGAAGAGAGAAAATGGCCGTTTTGACGTCTGCGCTCGACACGCGTGGGGAGGAGTTCGCCCGCAACCGCGAGGCCATGGAGGCCCAGGTCGGCGACCTGCGCGACAAGGTCGCCCAGGTGAAGCTTGGTGGTGGCGCCAAGGCGCGCGAGAAGCACATCGCGCGCGGCAAGCTGCTGCCGCGCGACCGCGTGCAGGCGCTGCTCGATCCCGGCTCGCCGTTCCTTGAGTTCTCGCAGCTCGCCGCTTACGGCCTCTACAACGACGAGGTGGCGTCGGCCGGCCTCATCACCGGCATCGGCCGGGTGTCGGGGCAGGAGTGCGTCATCGTCGCCAACGACGCGACGGTGAAGGGCGGCACCTACTACCCGCTGACGGTCAAGAAGCACCTGAGGGCCCAGGA
>JAEYOB010000397.1 GCA_023412175.1 Pseudomonadota bacterium
ATGCACCACCATGCGCGAAGAGGCGCACATCATCGCCTCCGGCCGCTTGCCAAGGATGGCCCAGCAGGATTTGGCGATCTCCGGCACCTCGGGGCTGCCGTCCATTTCCGGAAAGAGGACGAGCCGCTTGGGATCGTACGCGTCGAGGGCCAGGCCGTGCGCGGCGAACAGGTCGGCGAAGCCGGGGCGCAGCGCCGCCTCCCCCTCACCCGACACGGTGCGGCCGGCGACCGCCACGTGCAGGCCGTTGGCCGCCAGCCAGCGAAGACCCTCCAGCGCCTTGGCGAAGCTGCCCGGACCGCGCAGCGCGTCATGCCCGGCGGCGGTGTGATGGTCGAGCGAGACGCGCAGCACCAGCCGCTCGCCGTGCGCGGCGGCCAGCGCCAGCAGGGACTTGCGCTTCAGCATCATCGGCCGCATGGCGTTGGTCAGCACCAGCGCGTGCAGGCCGCGCCCCAGCACGTCCTCCAGCATGGCCGGCAGTTCCCGGTTGAGGAACGGCTCGCCGCCAGTGAACCCCACCTCGCGCAGTTCGGGCGCCTCGCTCTCCGCCTCGTCGAGGAAACGGCGCACCTCAGCGGCGGTGAGGTAGATCAGCGCGTCGTTGTGCGGCGAGGATTCGATGTAGCAGTTCACGCAAGTCAGGTTGCACAGGGTGCCGGTGTTGAACCACAGCGTGGTCAGCCCGCCGAGATCGACCGCGGCGCGCGGCTTGCCGTCGGCGGTGACCTCCTGGTCGCGAAACTTGGCGGAAGCGACGAAGCCGTCCATGCGCTACACCTCCAGGGCCGGTCGTGCGGTCGGGTCCGCCTTGAACGGCATCGCCAGCAGTTGCGGCAGGCCGATCTGCCCGCGGTGGCCGGGGAGACCGAGCGGCGCCTCCTCATGCCCGGCGGCGGGGGGGCCGGCGTGGTAGGTGCCGCACAGCCGGTCCCACACCGACAGGAAGAAGCCGTAATTGGTGTCCGTCTCGCTCCGCTCGACGGAGTGGTGGACGCGGTGCATGTCCGGCGTGCAGACCACCCGGCGCAACGCCGCGTCGAGCCGTGCCGGCATGCGGACGTTGGCGTGCGTGAAGAGGGACGAGCCGTTGAGCACCGCCTCGAACGCCACGACCACCCAGGGATCGGCGCCCAACGCGGCGACCACCGCGGCTTTCCAGGCCAGCGACAGCAGGATTTCCGCCGGGTGGAAACGCAGACCGGAGCTGACGTCGATGTCCAGGTCGGCGTGATGCACCCGGTGCAGGCGCCAAAGCAGCGGCAGCCGGTGCGACAGCACGTGCTGAAGGTAGATGGTGAAGTCGAGCATCAGGAACGCCGCCACCGCCCCAATCCACCAGGGCAGGTCGAGGGCGTTGAACAGGCCGATGCCCTGCTCCTGCGCCCAGACCGCGGTAACGACAGCCAGCGCGCCGACGGTCAGGCGCTGCACGGCGACGTCCACGGCGACGAGGCCCAGGTTGACCGCCCAGCGCCGCCCCTTGCCGACGGTCGGCGGGCGCCTGGGGAACGCCGCTTCCAACAGCGCCAGGATCACGAAAAGGCCGAGGAAAACCCCCAGCCGGATTGCGGCTTCCATACGATGCTCCGGGACCGGGCCTGCCCCTCAATATAGGGCACAGGCCGCTGCCGGCTCCAGTCGGGTGCGGTCAACTCCACGTGATCGGGCGGCGGGTCAGCCCAGCAGGTCGTGGTGTTCGCGATGGCGGCGGATCCACATCGACGCGTAGCCGCAGATCGGCACGACCTTCAGCTTCTCGGCCCGCGCGATGTCCATGACGCCCTGCATCAGCCGTCCGGCGGCGCCGGTTCCGCGCAGCGAGGGCGGCGCCTCCACATAGGGAATGTACAGGGTCGAGCCCTGACGGCGGTAGTTGGCGAAGACGATGCGGCCGTCCACATCCAACTCGTAACGGCTCTGCGCCGGATTGTTCTTGACGGGGGTGGTCATGCCCGCATCAACAGAAAGACCGGGCGAAGGTTCATCCCGATCGATCACCGAATCCTCTCCCACCGGCGGCGGGCGTCAACGAACGGTCCGGGTTAGATGTTGAGCCATCCCCTGAGAAACACCCTGACCGATTGGCGAACGTAATCCTCCGTCTCCGTCAGATCGACTGGCTCGTCCGGCATGATCAGCCGCCGCAGGAGCAGAGAGCCGATCACCATGCTGAAGAAAGCCTCGGCCGCGACGCGGGTATTTCCCACGGCAACGCCGTTCGACTCAGCAACGGCATGCAGATACTCGGCTATTTTCTCGATGCTTCGCCCCGACCCCATGGCGATGAATTCGCGGGAAATGTCAGGGACTCGCCGCCCCTCGGACACAAGGGTGCGTAGAATCGCAGACGTTTTGGGGTCGAATAATTTCTCAACGATATGAAGTCCAATCCTGCACAGGATATTTTCCGGATCATTCTTTGCGAGTTCGGCATTCGTCTCCAGGACTTTCACCATATCCTCCTGGATGCGGTTGCAGTGCTCTTCCATCATCGCGCGGAAGAGGCCGTCCTTGTCGCCGAACCGCTTGTACAGCGTCGTGCGCGAACCACCCGCCCGGTCGATGACATCGTTGAGCGAGGTTGCCTCGAACCCCTTCTCCACGAACAACGCCGAAGCCGCCTCAAGCTGGGCGCGGGAACGCTCCTGACCGCGCTGTTGCGTGCGCACCGCGCCGCGCACTTGCACCTTGGGCATGACCGAAATCCTTGCGTGACCGGTTGGCGACGTGTACGTATCTAAATGATACTATACGGTATCATATTTATTCAGGCCGAAGCCTACCGAGTAGCACCATGGAAGGGGCCGATTTTCCAGGGCTTTCGCTCCGTCGGTCGCGCCCGCCAAGCCTTCCCCATGGCTGAGCCCGGCCTGCCCATACCTGAATCGATTGGCCTCTCGCGGTGAACGGCATGCAAAACACTCCCATCGGGGTCGAACGGCCAATCATAATAAAGAGGAAGAAGAAAGGCGGCCACGGCGGACACCATGGCGGTGCCTGGAAAGTCGCATATGCCGACTTCGTAACGGCGATGTGGGCCTTCTTTATCCTGCTCTGGCTTCTGAACACCATCACCTCGGATCAGCGCAAGGGCATCGCCGACTATTTCGCGCCTGTATCGGTCAGCCAGGAAACGTCCGGTTCCGGCGGCGTCCTGGGGGGCCAGACGATCACGGTTCCAGGGGCGCAACTGTCCCCTTCCTCGCCCATATCCGCCGATGTGCCGGCGGCCGGCCAACCCACCCCGTCTTCCGAAGGCGCCGATGACGCGACCGGAGCCGCAGGGGCGGAAGTCGATGATCAGAGATCCGATGAAACCCGCTTCAGATACCAGGAACGGCTGGAACAGGCCGCCGAGAGCCTGGGGGTTCCGGGCCAGCGCCTAGGGGAAACCCTCGCCGACTTCGCCGGCCGGCTGAAGGCCGTTGCGGCGGATACGCCTGCGCCGCACAAGGAAGCCCGCAGCTTGCAGAATGCCGTCACCGAAATCCGTCAGGCCATGCAGTCGATTCCCGAACTGGAGCCGCTGGCCCAGAGCCTGACGGTCGACCAGACGGCGGAGGGTTTGCGCATACAGATCATCGACGCGGAACGGGTGGCGATGTTTCCAAGCGGTTCAGCTCAGATGTATCCGCAGACCCGCCAGTTGATGATGATGCTCGGCGAGGCTCTGGGAAAGCTGCCCAACCGTCTGGTGATCACGGGGCACACCGACGCCACCGCTTTTCCGGCCAATGCCAGCCGTGACAATTGGTCCTTGTCGTTCGAGCGCGCGAACGTCACCAAGCGCGCGCTGGTCAACAGCGGTGTTGCCGAGAGCCGCATCCAGGATGTGGCTGGCCGGGCGGATCGTGACCTGCTGATTCCCGAACAGCCCAATTCTCCGCGCAACAGGCGCATCACCATCGTCCTGCTGCATGGGGAGCCCCCTGGCACCGGCAGGCAGGCCGGTTCCCCGTGACCTCACGAGGGGGAGCTTCGGTGTCGTGAACCTTTCCGGCAGGACAGGGGCAATCGTAGCGGCCGCACGCCCGCGTCAGAACAGCACGATGTCGTCCAGGCTTACCGCCGGACGGGCCTCCACCGGCTTGAGCGCTTTCAGCGCCTCGACGATCTCCGCGTCGTCGGTGTTGGTGTGCGAGATGAAGCGCGCGGTGACCTCCGCCAGTTCGGTGCGGGCGCGCTCCGGCTCCGCCTCGCACCGGTCGCGGATCGCCGACAGCCGGTCGAGGAACAGGGCGTGGGCGCCGAGGTGGCGGGCCTTGAGAGGGCCGCCGATGCGGTCCAGGTGCGGCATCTCATGATCGAAGTGATCGACCACCTGCCCGATCAGCCGGTCCATGCCTTCCCGCCCGAGCCCGTCGCCGTACGCCATCTCCTGCAACGCGAACAGCAATTGCTCATGGTCGTCGTCGATCTGTTCGAGGTTGGTGAGGCGCAGTTCGCTGTCCATCGACATGGCTTCCCCGGCACGGCGGCGCCACCCTAGCCCAACGCGGTGCCGGCGCACAGAGGTGACG
>JAEYOB010000221.1 GCA_023412175.1 Pseudomonadota bacterium
CCGTGAACCGGCGGCCGGACAGCCAGGACTTCCTGGTGTCAGGCGCGGGCGGGGCCGAGGCCGGTCAGACGGCGGCGCGCGGTGGTTTGATGGCGGGAAGCGTGCTGATGCCCTTGGAGACCTGGTCGGCGGGCATCAGAATGGCCGATGCCTCAGGCGCCGGCAGTGGAAGCGGTTCGACCGGCGCAAGCCCTCCGTGCATCGCGGCGCAGGCTGCGCCGACGCAGCAGCCGAACGCGTTGCCAGGCCCGCCGTGCCGGCCGCAGCCATCGTCGTCGGTCGAGGAGGAGCCGGGAGCCACGCCGGTGGCCACCACGTCCATCGCAGGGCCGGCAAGGGTAAGGCTGGCCGGGACATCGAGCGTTTGGGGAGCCGCAACGTGGGTTGCCTCGGGCTCAGCGGCGATGGGGTGGGGGGTGCCGTGCGCGTGGGCGATCGACGGCGTGCCGAACACGACGAGCGCGGCCAGCATCAGCAGGCCTGCCGTCATGATCCGGAACTGGGCGATCACTCCGCGGAGCATGGGTCCTACCTCGTCATTCGGCCGACAGCCAATACCAACTCTTCAATCTTGTGGCTCTGCTGGACGGCGTCACCGCCTTGAAAGGCGCCGGTGACGCAATGCCGCACGTGGTCCTTCAGGATTTCATTTGCAGCCTTGTGCAGCGCCGCCCGGACCGCATCGATCTGTTGCAGGACATCCATGCAGTCCCGGTCGTCCTCCACCATTTTGGAGATGCCCCGGACCTGCCCTTCGATCCGCCGCAGACGACCCAGCACCAAATCCTTTGACGTCGTATGCATCGTCACAGCCCGACACGCAGGGAAGCAGGCGTTGGACAAACGGCAGACCTGCTTTCATTCGCTGTATACTCTACCCCAGTATGGTATAAACATCAACCATCGGCCTACGAGCAGTGTGGCACCGCCGCGCTGGGCGGCTGGGCGAGGGCCGGCAGGTGTGCCGGAGGGCACTGGCGTTAAGGGGGCAGCCCTGCCAGCCTCATGTGCCGTGCATGCACCCGCCGGCCCTCACCGGCATTAGGGCACGGGTCTGTTTCGTCCGGTTTTCGGAGACGTTTCAATTTGTAACAGGGGGCGCCGGGTATCGTTGCTCCCGGATGTGGGTCCGTTGCCAGCGGCTCAGTGGGTGGTCCATGGCAGGGTGACGGTCACACGCAGGCCCCCCTCCGGGCGGTTGACCAGTCCGATGTCGCCGCCATGGAAGCGAACGGTTCCGCGGGCAATGGTCAGCCCAAGGCCGAAGCCCCCCGTTTCCCGGTTGCGGGAGCGCTCCACCCGGTAGAAGGGATGGAACACCTTCTCCATCTCCGTTTCCGGGATGCCGGGGCCGTCGTCGTCGATGTCCGCGCGGATCTTGCCGTCCGCGGCGGACAGCGTGACATGTGCCCGCGCGCCGTACTTGACGGCGTTGTCGATCAGGTTCGTGAAAGCCCGCTTCAGCATGACCGGCCGGCACCGCAGCGACAGGTGCCGTTCGCCGGAATACTCGGCGTGACGCCCTGAATCGCTTAGAGCATCGCAGATGGTCACCAGGGTGGCCGCCAGGTCGACGACCGCCGTCTCCTCATGCGCGCCGTCGTCGCGCAGGAACGAAAGCGTCGCCTCGATCATCGTTTCCATGTCGGCGATGTCGGTCAGCATCTTCGCATGCTGCTCTTCGTCGTCGATGAATTCCGCGCGCAGGCGCAGGACGGTGAGCGGCGTGCGCAGGTCGTGCGACAGCGCGGCGAACATCTGCGTGCGGTCGGCCAGCAGCCGCTTGATGCGCTTCTGCATCTCGTTGAAGGCGTGCGCCGCCTGCCGCACTTCGCTTGGACCGGTTTCCGGCAACGGGGGCGCCGTGACATCGACGCCAAGCCGTTCGGCCGCCCGGGCCATGGCGCGCAGGGGTGCCGTCGAGGAGCGGATCAGCAGGATGGACAGCACGAACACGGCCAAGGCCATCAACACCGTTGACAGCAGAAGGCCATGCGGCGTGGCCGGAACCGGCTCGGCGAACATGTAGCGCAGGTTCAGCCAGTCGCCCTCCGGCAGTTGCGCGGAGACGAGCACCATGCGCCCGGTGTCCCCCGGATGATCGGGGTCGACAGCGTACGCGAGCCGGAGTGGCCGATCCGCCTGCTCGGGCGTGGCTTCGATCAACCGGTCGCGCAGTGCGGCGAGGTGGGGATCGCTGGTCGCCTCCGTCTCGACCAGGGGGGCGCGGCTCCAATGGACGTCGAGCGTACGCCCGGACAGGAGGTGTGCGGTCCGTTCGCGCTCATTCGGCGCCGCCTTCAGAACGGCCCAGCGTGCCGCGGCGATCCGTTCGGCGGCTTCGTGCTCCACGGAACTGCCGGACTGGCTCAGGAGGTCGATGCGGTAAGCGCCGATGCTCGCAAGATGGGACAGCGTCAAGCCGGCCACCATGACTGCGATGGTTCGTCCGGCAAGGCTGTCGGGAAGGAGGCGCCAGCGCATCACAGCCGCTCCACCGGCACGGTGAAGATGTAGCCGGCGCCCCGCACGGTCTTGATCATGCTCTGTTCCGGTTCCATCTCGACCTTGCGGCGCAGCCGACTCACCTGCACGTCGATCGCACGATCGAACGCGGAGGCCGCGCGGCTGCGGGTGACGTCGAGCAGGTGGTCGCGCGAGAGGATGCGCTGCGGGTTCTCGACAAAGGCGATGAGCAGGTCGTATTCGCCGGTCGTCAGTTCGACCAGGGCACCGTCGGGCGAGCGCAACTCGCGCCGCACGAGGTCGAGCGTCCAGTCGGCGAAGCGCAGGATGCGACCGCCGGTGCTCGGCTGGTCCAAGCGCTCGCCCGCCATGGTCGTGCGGCGCAGCACGGCCTTGATGCGGGCCAGCAGTTCGCGCGGGTTGAACGGCTTGGTGACGTAGTCGTCAGCGCCCATTTCCAGGCCGACGATCCGGTCGGTCTCTTCGCCCATGGCGGTCAGCATGATGATCGGGACGGACGATTCCGACCGCAGCTCCCGACACAGTTTCAGCCCGTCGTCACCCGGCAGCATGAGATCCAGGACGATGAGGTCGACCGGGCCGTTGCGCAGGCATTCGCGCATTTCGTAACCGTCGCGGGCGGTGGTGACCTTGAGGTCGTGCTTGCGCAGAAAGCGGCCCAACAGGTCGCGGATTTCCTTGTTGTCATCGACGACGAGGATGTGATGCATCGGGTCCATGGCGTTCGGAAGGGCTGGTGGATTGCCGCGCGGCCGCCGGTTCGGTCGGCGGCATGATGGCGTCACCGCAGCGCCGAGTAAACCCATAAGTGGAATCGCGTCGCCTCCTGTTACAAATCGAAATATAGCCGATAAATTCCCGAAACATGGCGGCGTGGTGTTCTTGTGCAAGAACAAAGCGGCGTCGATGCGGATGCCGTTGCCACGCTTGTAGGGTTGGTTGCCCAGGCCAAATCTTTTGCGTGCGTGTCGAAAACGAGAAGGGCCAGCGTGGCGCGGCGTCGGCGCCCGGGACAAACCTTCGTGCGACAGAACTCGGCCCTATGGCGCCTTCGGACTGCGCCTTTTGTAGTGGGCTTAACAGTGCATCGTTGATGAAGCTGATTGTCTGGCGGTTGGTGCTGGTTGCTGGTGCGTGGGGTAGCAACAAAACGTTACACATCTCCCTACAATCCTGAAAACTTGACGTGGTGAAATCCACCTATCGACAGGCGGCGCATACGGTTTCAAGCGTTTGTCTGGTGGGTTTACTTCCGCATGATGCGGAAATAGCTGTGGAGTGTATCATGTCCATTCGGAAAACTGCTGTGGCCGCCATGCTCGCGACCGTGATGTTCGGGGCCGGGACGGCCCTCGCCGAACCCCAGGCGACACTGGGGGCCCAGGTGAGCGAATTCCAAGCGACCCACCAGTCGGTCCTGTACGGCGGCGCCGGCCGCGAGGAGCACCTCCTTGCTGATCAGAACTTGGCGATGGCTGAGCAGCTGATCAAACAGGGCAAGACCGCCGAGGCGCAAGCCTACCTGAACATCGCCCGCGGCACGATGGGGCAGTCCGTCCAGGGCGGCTGGTCGGTGGGTGCCGTCAAGGCCTTCACTCCGGATTTCTACAACCCGGTCCGGTAGCTATGTGGGGGAGCCATGACAACCGCAGCGCAGCCGAAGGCCTGCGCTGCGGTCGGACCAACGGTCCTTTGATGGGCTCCCGTCCTTGTTGAGCATGGGCCGCCTTCGGGTGCCCATGCCCTCTATGCCCCCCAGCGGGCCGAACCGCTTCTCGCTCAGTGGATCATGCTCTGCATCGCCTTGCGGCAGGCTTCGGCGCAGATGCGACAGTGCTCGTGCATCCTGGCGTGCTTCTCGCACTCCTCGGCGCACAGCCGGCAGGCGGTTCGAATTCTTTTGTCTTGTCCTGTGATGCGGATCCAAATAATGGAGGAAGCAATGACCAAACTTCGTTATGCCATGCTTGTCGGCATTGCCACGGCTGCGCCTCTGGCCGTCGGCGGTGTGGCCGGCGCCCAGACCGCCAAGCCGGCGGGTGAGATCGTCGTGCCGCAGGGGCTCGACACCCGGGAGCGTGCCGACCTTCCGCCCTGCACCGTCGAGGTGATCAAGAAGAGCGACTGCCACATCCACGACTCTGGCACGCACATTCAGATGACGTCGGCCCAGCCGGATGCGAGCCGCCCGCACGCGGCCAAGGAGTTCGACCTCTTTATGAAGGCGCAGCACGGGCGCTGATGGTTCAGCGCCGCCGCAGGCAACCCCGGAGCAA
>JAEYOB010000249.1 GCA_023412175.1 Pseudomonadota bacterium
CGGCCGAACTGCGCACCGCGCTGGACGCGCTGCCGGTCCCGGTCTGGCTGCGGCGCGCCGACCTTGGGTTGGTCTGGTGCAACCGGGCTTACGCCCGTGCCGTGGACGCCGAACCGGACCGCGCCGTCGCCGAAGCGCGTGAACTGGTGCCGGGCGGCAGGGGGCGCGATCTGGCGGGCCGGGCGCGGGCGGGCGGCTTCGCCCAGTCCGAAAAGCTGCCGGTGGTCGTCGGCACCCAGCGCCGCCTGCTGGAAATCACCGAGGCGCCGCTGCGGGCCCCGGACGGCGGTACGCTGACAGTCGGATACGCGCTGGACGTGACGGCGTTCGATGAACTGCGCACCGAACTGGACCGCCACCTTTCCGCGCACGCCGAGGTGCTGGAACGGCTGGGGTCGGCCATTGCGGTGTTCGGCCCGGACCAGCGGCTGAAGTTCTTCAACCAGGCTTATGTCCGCCTGTGGGAACTGGACGAGGCGTTCCTGCGCAGCGAGCCGACGCACGGTGAACTGATGGAGGAGCTGCGTTCCCGCCGCAAGCTGCCGGAATACGCCGATTTCCAGAGCTTCAAGCGCGAGCGCCTGAACCGCTTCACCCACCTTCTGGAGGCCACGGAGGAGCTGATGCACCTCCCCGACGGCACGACGCTCCGCTCGCTGGCGGCGCCGCACCCGTTGGGCGGCCTGATCACCATCCTGGAGGATGTGACCAACACGCTGGCGCTGGAGTCCTCGTACAACACGCTGATCGCCGTGCAGCAGGAGACGCTGGACAATCTGGCGGAGGGAATCGCGGTGTTCGGCGGCGATGGCCGGCTCAAGCTGTCGAACCCTGCCTTCGCCCGCATCTGGGAGCTGCGCGACGAGGATCTGCAGGGCGAACCACACATCACCGAGGTGTTCGACCGCATGCACCCGTTCTTCGCCGACGGCGGCGACTGGGATGCGCTGAAGGACGAGATGGTCGGTTCGACCCTGGAACGCGCCGTGCGTTCGGGCCGGCTGGAGCGCACCGACGGTTCGGTGGTGGAGTTCTCCACGGTGCCGCTGCCCGACGGCGCGGTGCTGAACAGCTATCTGGACGTCACCGACAGCGCGCGGCTGGAGCAGGCTCTGCGCGCCTCCAACGCCGCGCTGGAAGCGGCCGACCAGCTGAAGAGCGAGTTCATCGCCAACGTCTCGCACCATCTGCGCACGCCGCTGAACGACATCATCGGTTTCGCCGGGGTGCTGTCGAACGAATATTTCGGCCCGCTGACACGGCGCCAGGCGGAATACGTCAAGAGCGTGCTGGCGGCCGGCGACCGGCTCCTGAACCTGATCGACGACGTGGTGGACCTGACCAGCATCGGCGCCGGGGTCACCGCGCTGGAGCATGACGAGGTCGACGTCGCCGAGCTGCTGGACTCGGTGGCAGCGCTGACCCGCGAGTGGGCACGCCGCGAGGGGCTGCGGCTGGAGGTGGCGGTCGATCCGGCGCTGGGCGTGCTGGAGGGGGATGAGAAGCGCCTGAAGCAGGCGCTGTTCAATCTGGTGGTCACCGCCATCCGCACGCCGACTCCGACCGGCCGCATCGTGCTGTCCGGGCGGCGCGCCGGGGATTCGGTGGTGCTGGGTGTCGGCGAAGGCGCCCCGGCCGCCGCGGAGGAAGCGCCCGCGCCGGTGCGTTTCGACCGTTTCGACACCCGCAGCGGTTCGGCGCTGGGCCTCGTGCTGGTCAAGAACGTCATGGAGTTGCACGGCGGCCGCATGGAGATGGACGATGCCTCCGGCCAGGGGCTGCGCGTGCGCTGCGTGCTTCCGGCAACGCAGCAGGGCGCGGCTTGACGCCGGCTAACGGCGGCGGGGCTTGGGAACCGGCTTGTCCTTGGCCTCCGTGGCCTGGTCGAGATCGAGCATGCCGCGCAGTTGGGCCAGTGTTTCCTCCAGTGACTTTTCCTGCGCCGTCTTGACCGGCGGAGCGGCGAACGGTTGGGGAACGTCCTCTAACTCGTCATCCTCGTCATCGGCCGGGGAGGGCTCAAGGTCTTCCGGCTCCAGGTTTTTCGGCTCCAGGGGCTTCCGGTCGTGGCGGGCTGGCTGGCGGTGTCCCGGTTCCGCCTCCGGTTCGTCCGCGGCCGCCTTCTCGACCAGAGCGCGCAAGGCCGCCAAGCTCTCGCTCAAAGAGCCCGGCCCCGGCGGCCGGCGGAACGGAATGAGGTCCGCTTCCTCCTCCGACTCGGGGTCATCGTCCGGTTCGTCCTCCACATCCGGCACGTCCCGCGCATCGGGATCGCGGATGGCGAAGGAGACGATCTCTTCGTCGGGAATATCGTCCAGGTCTTCCGATAGCTCGTCCGGCACGTCGTCACCGGCATCCGGCGGTTCGTCCAGGACATACCCGCGCAGATCCTCGTCTTCATCCTCGGCACCGGGCCCGGCGATCAGCGCGTGCAGGGCGGCCAGCGTGTCGTCCGGGGATGGTTGGGACGGCGGTTCGACGGGCTCGGCTTCAGGCTCAGGCTCAGGCTCAGGCGAGGCGTCTGGTTCCTCGTTTTCGTCCTCGTCCTCGTCCTCGTCGTAGGACCGGGCGGGCGTCAACTTGGCCAGCAGCTCCTCGAAGGCATCGACCTCCACCGCCCGTTGGTCTTCCGGCTCGTCCTCGTGCGTGTCTTCGAGCGGCGCCTCCGGCTTCTCGGGCATAGGCGCGCGCAGATCGTCGTCCATCAGATCCTGGACGTCGTTCTCGGTGCGCGACTCGCCGCGCACCGCATGCAACAGCCCCTGCAGCGCTCCCAGGGCGCCGCTGAAATCCTCGGGTTGCGCTGCGGCGGCGAAGGATACGCCGGCGTCCTGGGCCGGGCGGCTTTCCACGTCCTTCGAATTGCAGCGCGAGCAACGGTAGTGCGGTGCGACCGATAGCACCGGATAGTTCGGGCCGAAGCGCCGTTCCAGATCCCGGCGCGCGAGCACTCCCTCGTGCCCGCAACCGCGGCAGCGCATCTGGATGTCGACCTGGATGTCGCGAAGGAACAGCATGCGTGACATGGGGGGCAGTATACGCACTGACACCCGCTTGCCCAGCCGAAACGGCGAGCCCCGGATTTGCCGCTGAACCTTCCGGAAAGGCGTGCTATAAGCGGTGCCGGCGGCCCCGTAGCTCATCTGGATAGAGCGACGGTTTCCTAAACCGTAGGCAGCTGGTTCGAGTCCAGCCGGGGTCACCACCTCACCCTTCCCGCCGCCGTCCCAAAACGGTCTCATCCGGAATCGCGTGCCGGTGTACGCCGCCCACGCCGTTGCCGGCGCCGCGCCGTCGATTACCCTCGAACCGGCCGCGGGTGCGCGATGAGGGGACGACATGACGCCGACCGAGCGGGCGAGACGCTTGCGCCAGACGCTGCAGGGCAACTTCCGGATCGACCTGTTCTCGGTGGTTGCCGAGCGGGATTTCGAACGCCTGCTGGCCGACGCCATCCACGCGGCCGAGCGCGAGGCGATGCGCCGCGCCGGTCAGCGCACCGGGGCGACCGGTTGAACGGGACCGGTTGACCGGCCCGCTTATCCGTCTTTCTGCGGCGGCTGGCCGACAGGGAGGCCGGCCTCCTTCCACGCCTTGAAGCCACCGCCCAGGTGGCAGACCGGCTCCAGGCCCATGGAGCGCAGCGTGTCGGTGGCGAGCGCCGAGCGCCAGCCGCTGGCGCAGTAGAAGATGAACCGCTTGCCCGACGCGAAGACCGGCTTGTGGTATGGGCTTTCCGGATCGACCCAGAACTCCAGCATGCCGCGGGGCGCGTGCAGCGCGCCGGGGATCATGCCGTCGCGCTGCAGTTCGCGCGGGTCGCGGATATCGACAAACACCACGTCAGGGTCTGCGGCGTCGAACCACGCGCGTGCCTGTTCCGGCGTCACCGTTTCGATGCGGGCGTTCGCCTCGGCCAACAGGTCCTTGTAGCCCTTTGTCAACGCCATGGGGTCCTCCGCTCGGCTTTTTCTGCGCCGGCTGCTTTGTATCAGATGCGGCGCGGTTGCGCCACGCGTGGGCGGGCACCCCCTTCGATAACAAGAATTTGCCATAATTTCGCACCGCGTCATGCGAACGCACCTTGGACAGCGGGGGCCGTCCTGGCGATTCTGGCGACCATGCCGCATCGTCCACCGAACCTGGTTAAGGGGGCCATCATCCTGCGCACGCTGCTCCTCGTCGATGATGACCCCGGACTCGGGCCAATGCTGTGCGAGACGCTGCGCTCCTGGCGCATCGTCGTTGCTCCCGACCGCGGCAGCGCGCTGGAGGTGGTGAAGGCGCACCGCCCGCCGGTCGCCGCGGTGTCGCTGGCGCTGCCGGAGCGCGGCGGGCCGGAGCCGGGCGCGGCAAGGGAGGGGCTGGCCGCATTGGGCGGCATCCTGGCCGAGGCGCCGGCCACCAAGATCATCATGCTGGACGGGGTCGGTGACCGCGGCATGGCGGCGCGCGCGGTGGCGCTGGGGGCGCACGATGTGGTGCGCCGCGGCTCCGATCTGGGCGAGCTGGCGGTGGTGATCGAACGCGCCTACCACCGGCACGGGCTGGAACTGGAAGGGCGCCGCCTGAACGCGGAGACGCCGCCGACCCTGCGCGCGGTGCGCGACGAGGCGGAGCGCCGCGCTGTGTTTGACGCGCTGGCGCGGGCCAACGGCAATCTGTCGGCGGCGGCGCGGCTACTCGCGGTCAGCCGGCCGACCCTCTACAACCTTCTGCGGCAGCACGGCATCCGCACGCTCTGACGGCCGGCCGATCGACCGGGGCCGTGTCGTTTCGTCCGCTTGGCTGTTGAACGAATGACAAAGGGGGGGTGCCCCCTCTACAACACAAGGA
>JAEYOB010000332.1 GCA_023412175.1 Pseudomonadota bacterium
AAAGTGCCACAGAAAGCAAACCGCCGCGGTCTTCGGATCCGCGGTAAGGGTGAAAGGGTGTGGTAAGAGCGCACCGCGCCCCCGGCAACGGGGGTGGCAGGGTAAACCCCACCGGGAGCAAGACCGAATAGGGACGGCCGGGCCCAGCGCCCTTGGGACGCTGTGGGCCAAGCGCGTTTCCGCGCTGCCGTCCGGGTTGGTTGCGTGAGGCGTCCGGTAACGGGCGTCCCAGACGAATGACCATCCACCGGGGCGACCCGGGGACAAAACCCGGCTTACAGGCCGTCTGGCATTTTTATCCCCACAACGATCCACAGGCAGTGGATATCTTGGCGCGCTTTCCCATGCCATCCCATGGCAAACCGCCAAAGCTACCCCCATTGGCTAGCCCGGTCGGGGAGTATGATTCTACCCCGAGCAATGTTATTTCATGATCTCACGGCTGCGCATTTTAGGAACATTCGCTGAACTGTCTGTGGATAAGTTATCCACAGACCGATAAAGCGCTGGAATGTTGCGAGAATTCTTAAAAGCCGATCACCTATTTGCTTGGAAGCAACACATTGGGCGAAAACTCTTGACACCCACGTCCGATTACTAGGGGGCCGTTGACGCCCATGCCGTCCCATGCTATCCCATAGACACCCAGAGAAGAGGGTACGGCTACCCACCCGGGGTACGTCTTTGGGTCCAACAGCGCGTGCGGATGACAGGTTGCGGCAAGGGTGCCGCGGCAGGGGTTTTCGGGGGAGTCCAACAGGCCTATGGCCGTATTCCTGTCCACATACGTCAACAAGGTCGACAGGAAGGGGCGCGTCTCGATTCCGGCGCAGTTCCGCCAGTCCCTTGCCAAGACGTCTGCGCCGGGAACGGTCTATCTCTGGCCCTCGCTGAACCATCAGTGCCTGGAAGGCGCCGACCAGGACTATCTCGACATCCTCTCCGACAGCCTCGAGTCCCCCGACCTCGACGCCGACGAGCGCGAGATGATCGAGACCTTCATCTTCGGCAAGCTGATCCCCGTCTCCATGGACAACGAGGGCCGCGTCTCGCTGCCGCCGGCGCTGGCCGAGTTCGCCGGCATCACCGAGGAAGCCTCCTTCATCGGCCGCCGCAAGACCTTCCAGGTGTGGGAGACCAAGGCCCTCCAGGCGCATGAGAACGCGCTGCGCGAACAGGTCGTGCGCAAGGACATCTCGCTCAGCCAGATCGTCGCCAAGGCGTCGCGCGGCGCTGCGGCACGAGGGGAGGGCGCATGACGCAAGCCTCCCCCCTGCACACCCCGGTCCTGCTGGCCGAGGTGGTCGAAGCCCTGATGCCGCGCGCCGGCGGCGTCTATGTGGACGGCACCTTCGGCGCCGGCGGCTACAGCCGCGCCATCCTCGACTCGGCGGATTGCCGTGTCTGGGGCATCGACCGCGATCCGGACGCGGTGGAGCGGGGCAGGGCGCTCGCCCTCGCCTACCCCGGCCGGCTGGAGGTGGTCGAGGGCCGCTTCGGCACGATGGACGCCCTGCTCGACGACCATGGGGTCGAGTCGGTGGACGGCGTGGCGCTCGACCTCGGCGTCTCCTCCCCGCAGCTCGACCAGGCGGAGCGCGGCTTCTCCTTCCGCATCGACGGCCCGCGCGCCAAGCGCAAGGGACGGGATGGGCCGAGCGCCGCCGACGTGGTGAATTCCGCCTCGGAAGGGGAGCTGGCCGACATCGTCTTCCATTACGGCGAGGAGCGCATGGCGCGCCGAGTCGCGCGCGCCATCGTCGCCGCCCGCAAGGAGGCGCCGATCACCCGCACCGCGCAGCTCGCCGACATCGTGCGCCGCGTGGTGCCGAAGTCGGGCCGCGACGGCATCGACCCGGCGACCCGCACCTTCCAGGGCCTGCGCATCCACGTGAACGACGAGCTGGGCGAGATCCGCCGCGGCCTCGCCGCCGCCGAGCGCATTCTGAAGCCCGGCGGCCGTCTGGCCGTCGTCTCGTTCCATTCGCTGGAGGACCGCAAGGTCAAGGCGTTCCTGAAGGAGCGCTCCTCCCCTCCCCCGGCCCCGTCGCGCCACGCCCCCGCGGTGGCCGGCGACCATCGTCAACCGTCGTTCCGCCTGATCCACCGGAAGCCCGTGGCGCCCGGCGAGGCGGAACTGAAGAACAACCCCCGCGCGCGCTCGTCCCGGCTGCGCGCGGCAGAACGCACCGAGGCGCCGGCCTTCCCGGCGCCCGCGAAGGAGGCGGCATGAAGGGCAAATCCGCTCTGATCTGGCTCGGTCTGGCCGGTGCCGCCGGTGCCGTCCTCTTCCAGACCAGCTACGAGGTGCAGAACCGCGAGGAGCAGCTCGCCGGCCTGAACCGCAAGATCGTGGCCGAACAGGAAGCCATCCAGATCCTCAAGGCGGAGTGGAGCTACCTGAACGACCTGTCGCGCCTGGAGACCATGGCCGGCACGCATCTGAGCCTGCGCCCGACCGACGCCCGGCAGTTCGTCGCCTCGGCCGACATCATCCCCATGCGCCCGGAGCCGGAGGCGGAACCGGAGGTGGCGCCGTCGCTGCCGCCCATGGCCGGGCTGCCGCCGCAGGTGGCCGGCGTCATCCGGGCGTCCATGCCGGCTCCCGCCGCACCTCCCCCGGCAGCCTCCGCCGCCGCCGTGGTCAGGGC
>JAEYOB010000336.1 GCA_023412175.1 Pseudomonadota bacterium
TCCTTGACCTGGGTGTCCTCGTGTCCGCAGAACGGGCAGCGCATGTCCGGCTCTTCCCCCTTTTTCTTCCGGCGTTACAGCGTCGGGTAGATCGGGAAGCGGCGGCACAGCTCGCGCACCCGCTCCCGCACCTGCGCCTCGACGGCCGTGTTGTCCCCCGAATTGCTCGCCGCCAGCCCGTCCAGCGTCTCGACGATCATCTCGCCGATCTGCTTGAACTCGGCGGTGCCGAAGCCGCGCGTGGTCGCCGCCGGGCTGCCCAGGCGCACGCCCGAGGTGATCATCGGCTTCTGCGGGTCGAACGGCACGCCGTTCTTGTTGCAGGTCATGCCGGCGTGCTCCAGGCTGGCCTCGCCGGCCTTGCCGGTGACGTTCTTCGGGCGCAGGTCCACCAGCACGATGTGGCTGTCGGTGCCGCCCGACACGATGTCCAGCCCGCCCTCGATCAGCGTCTTCGACAGGGTGCGGGCGTTGTCCAGCATCGCCTGGGCGTAGCGCTTGAACTCCGGCTGCAGCGCCTCCTGGAAGGCCACCGCCTTGGCGGCGATGACGTGCATCAGCGGGCCGCCCTGCAGGCCGGGGAAGACCGCCGAGTTGATCTTCTTGGCGATGTCTTCCCGGTCGGTCAGCACCATGCCGCCGCGCGGGCCGCGCAGCGTCTTGTGGGTGGTGGTGGTGACCACGTCGGCGTAGGGGAACGGGTTCGGGTAGGTGCCACCGGCGATCAGGCCGGCGTAGTGGGCGATGTCCACCATGAAGAAGGCGCCGACCTCGTCCGCGATGGCGCGGAAGCGCTGGTAGTCGAGCACGCGCGGGTAGGCCGAGCCGCCGGCGATGATCAGCTTCGGCTTATGCTCGCGGGCCAGCCGTTCGACCTCGTCGAAGTCGATCAGGTGGTCGTCCTTGCGCACGCCGTACTGCACGGCCTTGAACCACTTGCCCGACAGGTTCGGCGGCGCGCCGTGCGTCAGGTGGCCGCCGGCCGCCAGCGACATGCCCAGCACCGTGTCGCCGGGCTGCAGCAGCGCCAGCAGGACCGCCTGGTTGGCCTGGCTGCCGGAGTTCGGCTGCACGTTGGCGAAGCCGCAGCCGAACAGCTTGCAGGCGCGCTCGATGGCGAGGTTCTCGGCGACGTCCACGAACTCGCAGCCGCCGTAGTAGCGCTTGCCCGGATAGCCTTCCGCGTACTTGTTGGTGAGCACCGAACCCTGCGCTTCCAGCACCGCAGCGGAGACGATGTTCTCGGACGCGATCAGCGCGATCTGCTCCTGCTGGCGGACCAGCTCGTCGCGCACCGCGCGGGCCAGCTCGGGATCGGTCTCGGCCAGCGTGGCGGAGAAGAACGTCGGGTTCGGAGCATACATCAAACGATTCCTTTCAAACGACGGACGCTATTCTCAGCCCAGCTTGCCGACGCGGCGCGAATGGCGCTCGCCGCCTTCATAGGGCGTGTCGAGGAACGTGGACAGGCAATCCTTCGCGATCTCGGTGCCGACCACGCGGGCCCCCAGCGCCAGCACGTTGGCGTCGTTGTGCTCGCGCGACAGCCGGGCCGTGGTGGCGTCGGTGCACAGCGCCGCACGCACGCCGCGGTGACGGTTGGCCGCTATGCTGATACCCACGCCGGTGCCGCAGATCAAGACGCCGCGTTCGGCCCGGCCGTCCAGGATTGCCCCAGCCATGGCGTCGGCGAAATCGGGATAGTCCACCGACTCCGGCCCATTGGTGCCGAGGTCCAGCACCCCGTACCCCTGCTTGACGAGCAGATCCTTCAACTCGGCCTTCATCTGGTATCCGGCGTGGTCGCACGCCAGCGCAACGGTCTTCACGGTCATCGAACACAACTCCAGACAGTCGGGGGAGGCGGTGCGCCACCCCGGACGATACGCGCAGCAACCTACCAGATGTCGATGCGGATCACCAGTTCGACACAACGGTCAGCGTCGGGGTCAGCATCGGGCTCAGCATGGGGTCAAGCGTGGGGGCAGCGTCGGCCAACCGCACGCACGCCTCCTGTCTCCAATACAGAGAAAAACCGCAGAGCAACATCGCGCTTGCGTTGTTCATAGGACGGAATAAGCAAACTGGCCGATTCGTCATGGAGAGGCGCTTCGCCCAATTACGGAGCATGACTTTCGTCGTCCCCACCTGTTCCGGCCCTGTTACAGCCCACTAGTGCCTGCATAAACCGGTGACGGATGCCGTGAGGCGAGGCTGATTTAAGGCTCGGCTAATTTGCGGCCTGAGTGCCAGTTCTGACGGTGATAAATAACCCACTTGCCACTTGCGGGATATATATTGACACTTAAATCACGGTATGCAACTTGGTTGCTACCGCCAAAACAAAAAGCCAGGACACTGTGCAATGAGTGACCCGCTCCGCTCTGATTCACCCGACAACGCCCTGCTGCGCATGACCGCGGAAATCGTTTCCGCGTATGTCAGCAAGAACGTCCTACCGTCGCAGCAGATTCCCGAGGTCATCAACACGGTCTACTCGTCGCTGACGGGCCTGAACAACGGTCCGCGCGAGACTCCGGCTGAGCCGTTGAAGCCGGCGGTGCCGATCCGCAAGTCGGTCACGCCCGAGTACATCGTATGCCTTGAAGACGGCAAGAAACTGAAGATGCTGAAGCGCCATCTGCGCTCCACCTACAATATGTCGCCGGACGAATACCGGGTGCGCTGGGGACTTCCGCCCGACTATCCGATGGTCGCCCCCAACTATGCCGCCCAGCGTTCCGAGTTCGCCAAGCGAATCGGCCTGGGCCGCAACGCCGGCCGCCAGACCCGCCGCCGCGCGGGCTGACATCTTGGGCATGCACAACGGGCCGGTCCATCGCAGGGGCCGGCCCGTTTTGTTTGGATTGCGCTTGAAAAAGCGTCCGTACGGCGCTCAGCCGCAGTTCTGCCGGCCCGACAGGCGGCAGTTGAAGCGCTCGATGTTGCGGGTCAGTTCCTGGCCGGTGGCCTGGTGCTCCTCGGACAGGCAGGCCAGGTAGGCCATGGTCTTGTCCGCGTAATCCTTCACCTCGAACTGGCAGTCCTGCATCTTGTCGGCGCTGACGAAGGTCGTGCCGTCGCCCATGCAGGCCGGCACCATGGGCTTGACGCAGATGACCGTCGCATTGGCCGCCGGCACCGCCATCAGCGCGGCCACGGCCATCGGCATCCACGCCAGCCGCCCGAACAGCAGCATCGGTCCGCTCCCCTCTTCCAGTCATTCGTGGACCGCTCTTCTATAGGCGTTACTCCACCTGCGCCAGTGTCCTTCGCCGGAATCGAGTCTAGGATCAGCGTCGAGCAGTTCAACGAGGTCCGGTCCCGCAGATCCGGTACCAAGATGTCATTGCTCACCATCAGCAGAAGCCAGATACTTTTCAACGCGCCCCCGGTCATACCGGCGGGCGCGATCCTTATGTGCGCCACGATTTGGATGCGCCCGGTTCATGCATGCCGGCATCACAGCCCGCCGGCGGCATTCTTGCGCAGCGCGAGCTTCAGCTTGTTGATCGCGGTGCGGGTGAGCAGCTCGCGGCAGCCGACCGCCGGCCCGGCCACCGAGACCTCCGTGCCCGTCTTCGCGCAGATCGCCGCCACCTTCAGGTATGGGCCGATCCGCTGATACTCGAGCAACACCTCGTCTTCCGGCGTATCCGCCATGTCCTTCTCTCCATTGACCATTCGACGATGGCACGCGTCCGGAACCCGAGGCGCGCGGCCTTGTTCTTCCGGCCGACCGTTCCTGAAAGATATGGAGACACACCATGGCCGCCAAGACGATGCAGGATCTCCTCGTCGAAGAACTGCGCGACATCTACCACGCCGAGAAGCAGATTCTGAAGGCGCTGCCGAAGCTGGCGAAGAAGGTCCAGTCCGAGGCCCTGCGCGCCGCCTTCGAAGAGCACGCCCAGCAGACCGAAGGCCAGATCGAGCGTCTGGAGCAGTGCTTCGAAGAACTCGACGTCCGCACCCGCGGCAAGCCGTGCGAGGCGATGAAGGGGCTGATCGAGGAGGCGCACGAGATCCTGGAGATGGGCATGGCGCCCGAAGTCACCGACGCCGCGCTGATCGCCGCCGCGCAGAAGGTCGAGCATTACGAAATCGCCAGCTACGGCACGCTGCACGCCTACGCGCAGGGTTGCGGCCTGACCAAGGTGGCCGACCTGCTCGAACAGACGCTGAACGAGGAGAAGGACACCGACAAGCGCCTGAACAAGCTGGCGATCGGCGACGTCAACAAGAAGGCCTTCCAGGTCGGCCGGAAAGCTGCCTGAGCACGGAGGCTGCGGAGAGGCGGGCGCTTCGCGCGCCCGCCCCCGTTT
>JAEYOB010000352.1 GCA_023412175.1 Pseudomonadota bacterium
CTCCGGCTCGGTCTGAGCGGCATCGTCCAGCCCGGCGAACAGCGGCAGCGGGCGGGAGCCCAGCGCCTTCACCGCCCACAGCGCCGCCCGGCGGTCGAGCCCCATGGAGCGGAACGCATCCGCCCGCGCCAGCCGTTCCAGCGTGCCGACCGGCAGCCCGGCCCGCCGCCAGAGGTCGTACGGGTCGCGGTAGCCGGCTCCGCGCCGGTCCGCGAGGCTTTGGGCGTCCTTCTCGTCGAACCCCTTGATCTGCCGCAGGCCGAGGCGGAGCCGTCCGCCTTCCAGGGCACAATCCCACTCCGACCGGTTCACGTCGGGGGGCAGCACGTCCACGCCATGCTCCTGGGCGTCGCGAACGATCTGTGCCGGGGCGTAGAAGCCCATGGGCTGGCTGTTCAGCAGCGCGCAGGCGAACGCCGCCGGATACCAGCGCTTCATCCAGGCGGAGGCGTAGACGAGGTTGGCGAAGCTCGCCGCGTGGCTTTCCGGGAAGCCGTACTCGCCGAACCCCTCGATCTGCCGGAAGCAGCGCTCGGCGAAATCCGGCGCGTAGCCGTTGGCGGTCATGCCGGCGACGAACTGGTCGCGGAACGCGGCGACCCGCCCGGTCCGCCGGAAGGCGGCCATGGAGCGGCGCAGCCGGTCGGCCTCGGCCGGGGTGAAGCCGGCGGCGGTGATGGCGATGTTCATCGCCTGCTCCTGGAACAGCGGCACGCCGCAGGTGCGCTCCAGGATCTCCCGCAAGGCCGGCGAGGGATAGTCCACCGGCTCCTTGCCCTGGCGGCGGCGCAGGTAGGGATGCACCATGTTGCCCTGGATCGGGCCGGGGCGGACGATGGCGACCTCGATCACCAGATCGTAGAAGGTCTTCGGCCTGAGGCGCGGCAGCATGGACATCTGCGCCCGGCTTTCCACCTGGAAGACGCCGATGGCGTCGGCCCGGCACAGCATCTCGTACACCGCCGGATCCTCCTGCGGGATGGTGGCGAGCGTCAGGTCCCGGTTGTGATGCTCCTCCAGCAGCTCGAAGCCGCGGCGCAGGCAGCTCAGCATGCCCAGGCCCAGCACATCCACCTTGAGGATCCGGAGCGCGTCGATGTCGTCCTTGTCCCATTCGATGGTCGTGCGGTTCTCCATGGCGGCGTTGAGGATCGGCGACAGTTCGGTCAACAGGCCACGGGTGATGACGAAGCCGCCGACGTGCTGCGACAGGTGGCGGGGGAAGCCGATCAGCTCCTGCGCCAGTTCCAGGGTCAGCCTGAGCCGCGGGTCGGCGGGGTCGAGGCCGTAGCGGTGTGCGCGTTCGGCATCGACCCCGTTCTCGCTCCAGCCCCAGATGGAGCCGGACAGCCGCCCGACCACGTCGGCCGACAGCCCCATCGCCTTGCCGACCTCGCGGAGCGCCCCGCAGGCGCGGTAGCGGATGACGGTGGCGGTCAGGCCGGCGCGCTCGCGGCCGTATTTCCTGTAGATGTACTGGATGACCTCCTCGCGCCGCTCGTGCTCGAAATCGACGTCGATGTCCGGCGGCTCGTCACGCGCGGTCGAGATGAAGCGCTCGAACAGCAGGTGCATTCGGGTCGGATCGACCTCGGTGATGCCGAGGCAGTAGCAGACCGCCGAGTTGGCCGCCGATCCCCGCCCCTGGCACAGGATTCCCTGTGACCGCGCGAAACGGACGATGTCGTGCACCGTCAGGAAATACGGCGCGAACTGCCGTCCGGCAATCAGCGCCAGCTCGTGTTCCAGCGACGCGGCGACCTTGTCCGGGACGCCGTCCGGGTAGCGCGCCGCCGCGCCCGCCCAGGTCAGTTCCACCAGCGTTTCCTGCGGCGGCCGTCCGTCCGCGCCGACCTCGTCCGGGTACTCGTAGCTCAGGTCGTCCAGCGAAAAGGCGCAGGCCTCGACGATCTCCAGCGTGCGCTCCACCGCCTCGGGGGCCTGACGGAACAGGCGCGCCATCTCCTGCGGCGGCTTGAGGTGCCGTTCGGCGTTGGCCGCGAGGCGCCAGCCGGCGCCGTCGATGGTGGTGTGCGTGCGGATGCAGGTCAGCACGTCGGCCAGCGGCCGGCGGGCCGGGCTGTGGTACAGCACGTCGTTGGTCGCCAGCAGCGGCACGCGGGCCTGCGCCGCGATCTCCTTCAGCCACGCCAGCCGCTTGGCGTCGTCGCCGCGGTAACGGTGGCTGGCGGCGAGGTACAGGCTGCGGCCGAGGTCGGAGCGCCAGCGCGCCAGCTCCGCCGCGAAGCCGGAATCGTTGCGCCCGTCCGGCGGCAGCAGCACGAAACGCATGCCTTCGGCGTGCTCCAGCACATCGTCGCGGCCGAGGAAGCATTCCCCCTTCGGGGCGCGCCGCTTGCCGGCAGTGAGCAGGCGCGAGAGTCGGCCGTATGCGGTCCGATTCGTGGGAAAGGCGAGCAGGCCGGCGGCGTCGGTCAGGTCGAGCCGGCAACCGACGACGAGGCGCAGGCCGTGGTCCCTGACGGCGACATGGGCGCGCACCACGCCGGCCAGCGTGTTGCGGTCGGTGACGGCGATGGCCGCGTGCCCGAGCGCCGCCGCGGTCAGCACCAGCTCGTCGGCGTGCGAGGCGCCTTCCAGGAAGGTGAAGTTCGTCGTCACCTGGAGTTCGGCGTAGCGGACCGTCATCCGAAGAACCCGTGCAGGAACCAGCGCGCCGCCACGTCCGGCCGGTAGAGCCCCAGGCGGAACAGCCAGAAGCGGCGGCCGTCGCTATCCTCGACGCGGTAGTAGTCGCGGGGATCGCCCGCCTTTTCCCCATCCGGCCGGCGCCACCACTCGGCCTCGATGCGCTCCGGCCCGTCGGCGCGGCGCACGCGG
>JAEYOB010000393.1 GCA_023412175.1 Pseudomonadota bacterium
GTTGAGGCCGATGCACACGAACTTGCCGACCCGCCCGACGCACGGGCCGAGGCGCGGCGTGCCCGGCACCAGCGGCAGCGACGCCGGATCGATGCCGCGCAGGCGGGCGAGCCCGGCCGGGGTCAGCGCCTCGCCGGCGACGTCGTCCACCGTGCCGGACAGGTCGCGGATGCGGCCTTCCATGTCGAGCAGGCCCGGCTTCTCCCGGCCCGCGGGGCCGTAACGCAGCAGCTTCATGTGTCCCGTTCTCCCTTACAGCGTCCAACCGCCGTCAATAACGTGAATGGCCCCGGTGGTGAAGGCGGACTCGTCGGAGGCCAGATAGACCGCCAGCGCGGCGATCTCCTCCGGCCGGCCCAGCCGCCCGAGCGGTTGGCGGGCGATGAAGGCGGCGCGCGCCTTCTCCACGTCGCCCTGCGCCGCGATGCGCTCGTCCAACGACGGCGTCTGCACGGTGCCGGGGCAGATGGCGTTGCAGCGGATGCCCTGGCCGATGAAGTCCGCCGCGATGGACTTGGTCAGCCCGATCACCGCCGCCTTGGTGGTGCCGTAGACGAAGCGGTTGGGCGCGCCCTTGATGCTCGACGCCCCCGAGGACATGGTGATGATGCTGCCGCCGCCGGCCTTCAGCATGGCCGGCAGGAACGCCCTGACCATCCGGTACATGGACTTGACGTTGAGGTCGAAGGCGAAGTCCCACTGCTCCTCGGTGCAGTCCAGCACGGTGCCGCTGTGCACGAAGCCGGCGCAGTTGAACAGCGCGTCCACCGCCCCGACCTCGGCGGCCAGCGCCGCCACCGCGGCGTTGTCGCGCACGTCCAGCCGGTGCGTGCGGATCTCCGGGCTCTCCTGCGCCAGGGTGGCGAGCGTCGCCGCGTTGATGTCGGTCGCCAGCACGCTGGCGCCTTCCGCCGCGAAGGCCAGCGCCGAGGCCCGCCCGATGCCCTGCCCCGCCGCCGTCACCAGCGCGGTCTTCCCCTTCAGCCGTCCCGCCATGGTTTCCCCCGTCGTTTCCTGTCAGTAGGTCGCCCGCCCGCCGCTGAGGTCGAAGACGGCGCCGGTCGTAAAGGAGTTCTCGGCCGACACCAGCCACGCCACCATGGCGGCGATCTCCTCGACCTGCACGAAGCGGCCGCGCGGGATCTTCGACAGCATGTAGTCGATGTGCGCTTCGGTCATCTGCTCGAAGATGCGCGTGCGCGCGGCAGCCGGGGTGATGGCGTTGACGGCGATGTCGTGCCCGGCCAGCTCCTTGCCCAGCGACTTCACCAGCGCGATGACGCCGGCCTTGGCAGCGCTGTAGGCCGAGGCGTTGGGGTTGCCCTCCTTGCCGGCGATGGAGGCGGTGGCGACGATGCGGCCGTAATTCTGCGCGATCATCCCGGGCACCACGGCGCGGCAGCACAGGAAGATTCCCGTCAGGTCGATCTCCAGGACGCGGCGCCATTCCTCGGGCGGGTACTCCCAGACCTTCATGTTCGGGCCGGAGATGCCGGCGTTGGCGACCAGGATGTCGATGCCGCCGAGACGGTCGGCGGTGCTCCGGGCCGCCGCATCGACACTGGCGGCGTCGGTGACGTCCACGGCGACGGCGTGCACCCGCGGGCCGAGTTGCGCGGCGGTCTGCTCGGCGAGGCCGGAATCCTGGTCCCACAGCGCGACCGAAGCGCCCGACGCCAGCAGCCGTTCGGCAATGGCACGCCCGATGCCCTGGGCGCCGCCGGTGACGACGGCGCGGCGGCCGTCCAGGTCGATGCGGTTCATGACCTTTGCTCCTGATGAGGCTCCTAATGGGATTCGCGGGGGACCGCCGCGCCACGGCAGCCGACCAGGAAGTCGAGATCGGCGCCCTTGTCGGCCTGCATGACATGCTCGACGTAGAGCGACTGATAGCCACCCTTCATCGCCGGTTCCGGCGGCGTCCAGGCGGCACGGCGGCGCGCCAGCTCCTCGTCCGGCACGTCCAGGTGCAGGCGGCGCGCGTCCACGTCCAGCTCGATCATGTCGCCGTCGCGCACCAGCGCCAGCGGCCCGCCGGTCGCTGCCTCCGGGCAGACGTGCAGCACCACCGTGCCGTAGGCGGTGCCGGACATGCGGGCGTCGGAGATGCGCACCATGTCGGTGATGCCCTTCTGCAGCACCTTGGGCGGCAGGCCCATGTTGCCGACCTCGGCCATGCCGGGATAGCCCTTCGGGCCGCAGTTCTGGAGCACCATCACGCAGGTCTCGTCGATGTCGAGGTCCGGGTCCTCGATGCGGGCGTGGTAGTCCTCGATGCTGCTGAACACCACCGCACGCCCGCGGTGCGTCATCAGGTGCGGCGAGGCGGCCGAGGGCTTCAGCACCGCTCCGTCCGGCGCCAGGTTGCCGCGCAGCACCGCCACGCCGCCGTGCTCAACCAGCGGCCGGTCGAAGGGGCGGACGACCTCCTCGTTCCAGTTCCTGGCATTCTCGCAGTTCTCCCACAGCGTCCGGCCGTTGACGGTCAGGGCGTCCCTGTGCAGCAGCCCCTGCTCGCCCAGCGCCCGCACCACGGCCGGCACGCCGCCGGCGTAGTAGAAATCCTCCATCAGGAAGCGGCCGGACGGCATCAGGTCCACCAGCGTCGGCACCTCGTGGCCCAGCCGGTCCCAGTCGTCCAGCGTCAGCTCGACGCCGATGCGCCCGGCCATGGCGATCAGGTGGATGACGGCGTTGGTCGAGCCGCCGATGGCGCCGTTGACGCGGATGGCGTTCTCGAAATTCGCCTTGGTGAGGATGCGGTCGAGCGTCAGGTCCTCGTGGACCATCTCGACGATGCGCCGCCCGGCCATGTGCGCCAGCACGTTGCGGCGGGAATCCGCGGCCGGCGTCGCGGCGTTCTGCGGCAGGCCGAGGCCGAGCGCCTCGACCATGGAGGCCATGGTGGACGCCGTGCCCATGGTCATGCAGTGTCCGACCGAGCGCGACATGCACGCCTCGGCGTCCATGAAGTCCTCCAGGCTCATCTTGCCGGCCTTGACGTCCTCGCTGAACTGCCAGACCGCGGTGCCGGAGCCGATCAGCCCGCCGCGGTAGTGCCCGTTCAGCATCGGCCCGCCGGACACCACGATGGTCGGCAGGTTGCAGCTCGCCGCGCCCATGACCAGCGACGGCGTGGTCTTGTCGCAGCCGCACAGCAGCACGACGCCGTCGATCGGATTGCCGCGGATCGACTCCTCCACGTCCATTGACGCCAAGTTGCGGAACAACATGGCGGTCGGGCGCAGGTTGGTCTCGCCCAGCGACATCACCGGGAACTCCAGCGGGAAGCCTCCGGCCTCGTAGACGCCGCGCTTCACCCGCTCGGCCAGCAGGCGGAAATGGGCGTTGCAGGGCGTCAGCTCCGACCACGTGTTGCAGATGCCGATCACCGGGCGGCCGTCGAACAGATGGCTGGGCAGGCCCTGGTTGCGCATCCAGGAACGGTGGATGAAGCCGTCCTTATCGTGGCCGCCGAACCACGCCTGGGAGCGCAGCGGTTTCTTGGCTTGCGTCATCGGCCCCTCCTCATCGGATGGTCTCCTTGGCGTTGCGGATGTCCTCGGCCGCGTGGTCCAGCAGGTCGCGCATGGCGGCCCGCGCCGCTTCCGGATCGTGGGCGCGGATGGCGTCGAGCACCGCCCGGTGGCGCGGCATCGACCGCTCGTGCGCCCCCGGCGGCATCTTGGACAGGCGGAAGCTGGCGCTGAGCGCCGCGCGGATCAGCGCGCCGAGCGGGCGCAGGAAGGCGTTGTGCGTCGCGTCCATGACGGCGAGGTGGAAGCGCACGTCCGGCTCGACCGAGCTTTCGATGTCCGGCGCCCGCTCCATGTCGGCGTAGGCGCCGGCGATGCCCAGGATCTCGGCGTCGGTGGCACGCCGCGCGGCGAGTGCCGCCGCGTGCGGCTCGACGACGCGGCGGATCTCCATCAGGTCCTCGGCAACGCCCGGCAGGTCCGAGCCGGCGCATTGCCACGCCAGCACGTCGGGGTCGAGCATGTTCCAGTCGGCGCGCGGGCGCACGCGGGTGCCGATCTTCGGCCGCGCCTCCACCAGCCCCTTGGCCGCCAGCACCTTGACCGCCTCGCGCAGCACCGTGCGGCTGACGCCGAACGACGCCCCCAGCGCCGCCTCGTTGGGCAGCACCGTGCCCGGCGCGAAGTCGCCGCCGGCGATCCGGGCGCCCAAATCGTGCGCCACCCGCCCGTGCAGGCTGCGGCGCGAGTAGGTGCCGCCGGAGGCCGTGGTGGAGGCGTCGAGCATGGCCGCCGCTCACTCCTTGACCGCGCCGGTCATGCTGGCGACGTAGTGCTCGACGAAGAAGGAATAGAGGATCGCCACCGGCAGCGAACCCAGCAGCGCCCCCGCCATCAGCGAGCCCCAGTGGTAGACGTCGCCCTCCACCAGCTCGGTGATGACGCCGACCGGCACCGTCTTCTGCTCGGAGGACTGGATGAAGGTCAGCGCGTAGATGAACTCGTTCCACGACAGTGTGAAGGCGAAGATGCCGGCGGAGATCAATCCCGGCACCGCCAGCGGCAGCAGGATCTTGACCAGGATCTGAAGGCGCGAGGCGCCGTCCATCAGCGCGCATTCCTCCAGCTCGTACGGGATCGAGCGGAAATAGCCCATCAGCAGCCACGTGCAGAACGGGATGAGGAACGTCGGGTAGGT
The DNA here is from genome assembly GCA_023412175.1 of Pseudomonadota bacterium. Classification (GTDB taxonomy): domain Bacteria; phylum Pseudomonadota; class Alphaproteobacteria; order Azospirillales; family Azospirillaceae; genus Azospirillum. Next base: position 4,675 of record JAEYOB010000393.1, read on the forward strand.
GAGGATCAGCGCCCACTTGGTGTCGAACAGCCCATAGGCGAACACCATGGAGGCCAGCGGGATGAACAGGATCGACGGCGGCACCAGATAGGCCAGGAAGATCGCCAGACCGACGAAGCGCGCGCCCTTGAAGCGCAGCCGCTCGATGGCGTAGGCGGCGCACACCGCGCAGAACAGCGACAGGAAGGTGGACACCACCGAGACCAGCAGCGTGTTGAACAGCCACTCGGGATAGGCGGTGTGGAACAGCAGCTTCTCGATGTTGGCCAGCGTCGGCTTGACCACCCAGAACGGGCTGAAGTTCTGGAAGTCGTACAGCTCCTCGTTCGATTTGAAGGCGGTGATCGCCATCCAGTAGAACGGGAACAGCAGCACGAACAGGAACAGCAGAAGCGGAATGTAGACGGTCACCCAGCGGCGCGGGATGGAAGTCAGGTAGTCCATGCCGTCGGCCGGCGCCTCGTCTCGTTTGCGAGCCATGACAGTGCCCTCCTCAATCGCCGCCGCCCTGTTGCCAGCGGCGGCGTTGCAGGCCGAAGTAGCTGAACAGGATGGCCGCCAGCAGGAACGGGATCATCGACACGGCGATGGCCGCGCCCTCGCCCAGGTTGCCGCCGGGGATGGCGCGCTGGAACGACAGCGTCGCCATCAGGTGCGTGGCGTTCAGCGGCCCGCCGCGGGTCAGCACGTAGATGAGCTGGAAGTCGGTGAAGGTGAACAGCACCGAGAAGGTCATCACCACCGCGATGATCGGCGTCAGCATCGGGAAGGTGACGTAGCGGAAACGCTGCCACGCCGTGGCGCCGTCGATGACCGCCGCCTCGTAGAGCGACGGCGGGATGGTCTGCAGCCCGGCCAGCAGCGTGATCGCCACGAAGGGGATGCCGCGCCAGATGTTCGCCATGATGACGCTGGCCCGCGCCCACGCCGGGTCGCCGAGGAAGTTGATGTAGTGGTCGATGAGGCCAAGCCGCAGCAGCGTCCAGGAGACGATGGAGAACTGGCTGTCGTAGATCCACCAGAAGGCGATGGCCGACAGCGCGGTCGGCACGATCCACGGCAGCAGCACGATGGCGCGCAGGAACGCCTTGAACGGCATGTGGCGGTTCAGGATCAGCGCCAGCCAGAGGCCGAGCGCAAACTTGAAGACGCTGGCGACCACCGTGTAGAGCAGAGTGTTGAAGACCGACAGCCAGAACACGCTGTCGGACCACAGCATCTCGTAGTTCTCCAGCCCGATGAACGAGCCGGCCCGCCCGACGCGGGCGTCGGTCATGCCGAGCCAGACGCCGAGCCCCAGCGGGTACGCCAGGAACAGCAGCAGCACGGTGGCCGCGGGCAGCATGAACATCAGGCCGAGGAAGCCGCGGCTTTCGGAGAAACGGAAGCGCGGTACGAGCGACGCACGCGCCGCAGCGCGGTGGGCCTTGGTATCGACGTACATTGGACCTCCTGACCCCCTCTCCCCACCGGGGAGCGGGTCGGGGTGAGGGGACT
>JAEYOB010000704.1 GCA_023412175.1 Pseudomonadota bacterium
TCTCCGCGGCGGTCGCTCAGCCGTCCGGCCGCCTCCCGGACGACATCCGCTGGGACAAGGGCGTGTGCCGGTTCTGCGGCACCGGCTGCGGCGTGCTGATCGGCGTCAAGGGCGACAAGGTGGTCGCCACCCAGGGCGATCCGGACGCGCCGGTCAACCGCGGCCTGAACTGCATCAAGGGCTATTTCCTCTCCAAGATCATGTACGGCGAGGACCGCCTGACGCAGCCGCTGCTGCGCAAGAAGAACGGCGACTACGACAAGACCGGCGACTTCACGCCGGTGTCGTGGGGCGAGGCGTTCGTCATCATGGCGCAGAAGTGGAAGGCGGCGCTGAAGAAGTCCGGCCCGTCCTCCGTCGGCATGTTCGCCTCGGGCCAGTGGACGATCTGGGAAGGCTACGCCGCGTCGAAGCTGATGAAGGCCGGCCTGCGCTCCAACAACATCGACCCGAACGCCCGGCACTGCATGGCGTCCGCGGTGGTCGGCTTCATGCGCACCTTCGGCATCGACGAGCCGATGGGCTGCTACGACGACATGGACCACGCCGACGCGTTCGTGCTGTGGGGCTCGAACATGGCGGAGATGCACCCGATCCTGTGGTCGCGCATCACCGACCGGCGCCTGAACCACAAGGACTGCAAGGTGGCCGTGCTCTCGACCTTCGAGCACCGCTCCTATGAGCTGGCCGACCTGCCGATCATCTTCAGGCCGCAGTCGGATCTGGCGATCCTCAACTACATCGCCAACCACATCATCCAGACCGGCCGGGTGAACGAGGACTTCATCGCCAAGCACGTCAACTTCAAGAAGGGTGTGACCGACATCGGCTACGGCCTGCGCCCGACCCACCCGCTGGAGAAGGACGCCAAGGACGCCGCCGACCCGAACAAGTCCTCGCCGATCAGCTTCGACGAGTTCAAGCAGTTCGTGTCCGAGTACACGGTCGAGAAGACCAGCCAGATCTCCGGCGTGCCGGTGGACCAGCTCAAGACCCTGGCCGAGATGTACGCCGACCCGAAGGTCAAGGTGATGTCGCTGTGGACCATGGGGTTCAACCAGCACACCCGCGGCACCTGGGCCAACAACCTCGTCTACAACATCCACCTGCTGACCGGTAAGATCTCCGAGCCGGGCAACAGCCCGTTCTCGCTGACCGGCCAGCCGTCCGCCTGCGGCACCGCGCGCGAGGTCGGCACCTTCGCCCACCGCCTGCCGGCGGACATGGGGGTGACCAACCCCGAGCACCGCAAGGCGACCGAGAAGCTGTGGAAGGTCCCGGAAGGCACCATCCCCGACAAGATCGGCTTCCACGCCGTGCTGCAGAGCCGCATGCTCAAGGACGGAAAGCTGAACTGCTACTGGACGCTCTGCACCAACAACATGCAGGCCGGCCCGAACATCAACGAGGAGATGTATCCGGGCTGGCGCAACCCCGACAACTTCGTCGTGGTGTCCGACCCGTACCCGACCGTCTCCGCCATGGCGGCCGACCTGATCCTGCCCACCGCGATGTGGATGGAGAAGGAGGGCGGCTACGGCAACGCCGAGCGCCGCACCCAGGTCTGGCGCCAGCAGGTCAAGGCACCGGGCCAGGCGCAGTCCGACCTGTGGCAGCTCATGGAGTTCTCCAAGCGCTTCACGACCGACGAGGTCTGGCCGGCGGAATTGCTGGACAAGGCCCCTGAACTGAAGGGCAAGACCCTGTTCGAGGTGCTGTTCGCCAACGGGCAGATCAACAAGTTCGGCCTCGACCAGCTCCAGCCCGGCTTCGAGAACAGCGAGTCCAAGCACTTCGGCTTCTACGTGCAGAAGGGCCTGTTCGAGGAGTATGCCGCCTTCGGCCGCGGCCACGCGCACGACCTCGCCGACTTCGACATCTACCACAAGACCCGCGGCCTGCGCTGGCCGGTGGTGGACGGCAAGGAGACGCTGTGGCGCTTCCGCGAGGGCTACGACCCGTACGTCAAGGCCGGCGAGGGCGTGAAGTTCTACGGCCACAAGGACGGCAAGGCGAACATCTTCGCGCTGCCCTACCAGCCCGCCGCCGAGAGCCCGGACGCCGAGTACGACCTGTGGCTGGTGACGGGGCGCGTGCTGGAGCACTGGCACACCGGCTCGATGACGCGTCGCGTGCCGGAACTGCACAAGGCGGTGCCCAGCGCGGTGGTCTTCATGCACCCCGAGGACGCCAAGGCGCGCGGCCTGCGCCGCGGCCTGCCGGTGAAGCTGCAGACCCGCCGCGGCGAGGTGACCACCCGAGTCGAGACGCAGGGGCGCAACAAGCCGCCGAAGGGCGTGGTGTACATCCCGTTCTTCGACGAGAACCAGCTGGTCAACAAGCTGACTCTCGACGCCACCTGCCCGCTCTCCAAGGAGACGGACTTCAAGAAGTGCGCGGTGAAGGTGGTCAAGGCGTAAGCCGGCCACTCTCTTCCCCCGGTCACGCCGGGGACGGGAAGGGACGGGGGCGGCGGCATCCCCGACGGGCCGCCGTCCCCTCCCGACCTCCCCCGCCGCTGGCAGGGGAGGGATCGAGGACAGCAGGAGCCAATCATGGCATCGGACAAGGCAGGAGTGGACCGTCGCCGGTTCCTCGCCGACGCCGCCCGCGGGGTGTGCGGGGCGGGGCTGGTG
>JAEYOB010000708.1 GCA_023412175.1 Pseudomonadota bacterium
GAGCAGCACCCAGGTCTCCGGCCTGACCAACGCCCAGATCGGCGCCCTGACCACCGACCAGCTGCAGGGACTCACCTCCGACGACATCGGTGAGTTCTCCAAGACGCAGGTCACTGCGCTGGGCACCGCGCAGATCCGGAGCCTGAGCACTGAGCAGCTGTCGGCGCTGAGCAGTGCCCAGGTCTCCGGCCTGAGCAACGCCCAGATCGGCGCCTTGAGCACCGACCAGCTGCAAGGGCTGACCTCGACCGACATGGGTGAGTTCTCCAAGACCCAAGTCGCCGCACTGAGCACCGCGCAGATCAAGAGCCTGGGCAGCGAGCAGATCTCGGCGCTGAGCAGCACCCAGGTCTCCGGCCTGACCAACGCCCAGATCGGCGCCTTGAGCACCGATACACTGCAGGGGTTGACCTCGACCGACATGGGCGAGTTCTCGAAGACGCAGATCACCGCCCTGACCACCACGCAGATCTCGTCCTTGAGCACTGACAATCTCTCTGCGCTGAACAGCGCGCAGTGGGCATCGCTTACGGGAACCCAGGTCAAGAGCCTGACAACCGACCAGTTGAGTTCGCTGACCACGTCCGATATCGGTGAATTCGCGGTCACCCAGATCTCGGCTCTGGCCGTTAGTCAGATCCCTGGTTTGACCACGGATCAGCTGTCGGCCATGACCACTGCACAGGCAAACGCGTTTACATCGGCCCAGATCCAGGCTTTGAACGAGGAGCAATCCAATGCTTGGCTGGATCGCCTTCGCTAACGCCTGAAGCGGCATTAACTTTTGAGAAGAGAGGAACTCGGCGCTCAAGGGGCGCCGAGTTCTTCTATACGGAAGGGCGCGGTTATAAGGACGTCACTTGCCGATCAATGCTTTCTTGCATGCCGTTAAGCAGCTCGCAGAAAACCGTTTGGATGCCCTGGCGGTCGTCGGCGCAGCAGAAAACCTCAATACAACAGGAAGTCATGATTTAGCTGTTCAGCTCTATCAGTTGTGGATCGCGAGCCATCAAACGGATCCACTGCTTTCCGTTGCCTATTACAATCTCGGCATGTCGCTGGCTGCTGCCGGGAACTCAACCAACGCCCGCCAAGCGCTGGAACAGGCACTCGCCATCAATCCCCATTTTCATCCAGCCCGAATCAATCTCGGTGTGCTCTCAGCCAGTGCCGGGGATACCGGTCAGGCGCTAGGACATTGGGCGGCGGTGGCCGAATTTCTGGCGAACGTCAGTCCGGAAAACCTACGTTACAAAAAACTGGCGTTGCGTCATCAGACCCACCATTTTGAACAACTCCACCGTTACGCCGAGGCAGACGCCTGTCTTCGACAAAGCCTTGAATTGGATTGTCATCAAACAGACTTGGCACAGCATTGGCTGGCATTGCGCCAAGAGCAGTGCCTTTGGCCTATCGTGACGCCGCTGCACGGTTTGTCTTGCCAAACCCTTCTGCGGGACATGCTGCCGCTCTCATTGGCGGCATACACGGACGATCCTGTTCTGCAATTGGCGTCGTCCTGGAACCACATGCGCTCTATCCAGGTACCGAAAGAGGCGGCTTCTTCGGTGCCGGCAAATGCCGGCGCGCGCCGACGGATCGCCTATCTGTCCTCCGACCTTCGAGCCCACGCCGTCGGCTACCTTGTCCCTGAGGTGTTCGAACTTCACGACAAGAACGAGTTCGAGGTGTTCGCCTACTACTGTGGCCCGCCGAGCAGCGCCCCCCTCCACCTCCGCCTGCGGGATGCGGTGGAGCATTGGGTCGACGTAACAGGAATGGACGACACTGCCGCCGCGAGGCGCATTGCGGAGGATGGCATCGACATCCTTGTGGACCTCAACGGGCACACGCGTGACTCCCGCACCGCTGTCGTGGCCCGGCGCCCAGCGCCAATCATCGTTAACTGGCTGGGCTATCCCGGCACCATGGGAAGCCCTCATCACCATTACATTATCGCCGACGATTGGATCATTCCGGAGAGCCATGAGGCCTATTACTCCGAGAAGGTTCTTCGTCTTGCATGCTACCAGCCAAACGACCGGAAGAAAGTTGCGGCTCCACCCCCACAGAGCCGGGCCGAGTTCGGCCTTCCGGAAAACGCCACGGTGTATTGCTGCTTCAACTCGGCGCACAAAATCACACCTTTTACTTTTGAACGCTGGATGCGCATTCTGAAAGAGGTGCCAGACAGTGTTCTTTGGCTGTTCGAAGTGGCTACAGCAACAAGCGAGCGATTGCGCTCCCTAGCACAAGAGCACAATGTCGATCCCGAGCGCCTTTTCTTCGCCCCAAAACGGCCGAATCCAGAGCATCTCGCGCGTTATTCATTGGCCGATCTATTCCTGGATACCGCGCCATATGGTGCCCACACCACGGCATCGGATGCCTTGTGGATGGGGGTACCCGTTCTGACACTGTCCGGTCAGTCGTTTGCCTCCCGCGTCTGCGGCAGCCTTGTGCGTGCCGCTGGACTGCCTGAACTGGTCTGCACCACGCCAGAATCGTATGTGGAAAGGGCCGTGGCGCTTGGCCGGGATCGGCAGGAACTCGCGCGCCTGAAGGAACGGCTCCGCCTGCAACGGGATACCTGCATCCTCTTCGACATGAACCGACACGTCCGGGAACTCGAAGCGTTGTATCGTCGTATGTGGGACGACCTCATCGAAAGCCGCCTGCCGGTCCCGAACCTTGCCAATTTGGACATCTACCTCGACATCGGTGTAGAGGCGACGGAAGACCGGATGGATGTTCTAGCCATTCCAGACCATCGTGACTGGTACCGGGAAAGAGTTGCGCACCGGCATCACTGGACGCCAATTCCCGACGATGGGAGATTCTGGAGCACTGCCGATAACGGCTGAGCAGTATTCCTGAGCATTCCGGATCGAATCAGGGAGAAAGTACTTGGTGAAGGTGGTCGTCTATACCGTGCTTGTTGGTGACAAGGAGGCACTCAACGATCCGCTCCGGTGTCTGGAGAGTGGTGCAGACACGGACCTGGAGTTGGAGTTCATCTGCTTCACCGACAACCCGGCGCTGTCGTCGCCGACCTGGACGTTCCGCGACATGCCGGACCGCCTCATTCCCCCTGAAAGGCTGTCGCGCCTCCCGAAGGCCCTTCCACACCGGATGTTTGCCGATTGCGACTACAGCTTCTACATCGACAACACGGTGACATTCAAACGCCTGCCAAACAGCGATGACCTTGCCATCGAAACGGGGGCCGTGTTCCGAGCCTTTCGGCACCCGTGGCGTGCGTGTCCGCAGGATGAGGCGGATGTGGTGGTCCGGTCCGGGATGGACGATGCCGAAACCGTCGGGGCTCAGACCCGCTTCTATGAGCACCGGATGCAGCCGTTGCGCGCGATACCGGTGCTTACGGCCGGAACGGCACTCCTGCGACGCCACAGCGACCCCCGCGTCCAGATCTTTGGCGAGTTTTGGTGGGAGCAGATCCTTCTGTTTTCTGCGCGTGACCAGATCTCCCTGGATCAATGCGCGCGTGCGGCAGACTGCCCGATCCACCACTTTCCCGGCAACAAGACCAACAGTGACCTTATCGTGTGGCCGGCACTCGCGGCACCCCGTCGCGTCGAGGCAACCTTCGATGCCGATCGCTACGCTTGGGAGAAGCGGCACGATCCGATCGCGCGCGCGCGGCCGAAGGTGCATTATCTTCTCTCCGGCGACCCAACGGACTATACACGCCATCCGGCTTGGTTCGACTACTGCTGCCTGGTCGCCGGATCGGGGTTCGGAGGGCAGGTAGCGCCGCGGCGGGGCCTCGCCAACCTTCTTGACCCCTTGTTGCGGGAGGTGACCGACAATCCCGGCGGCATTCTCCTGGTCGGGATCGCATCAGACAAGAGCTATGCCGCAGCACCCGAGGAACTGGTGAATGCCCAGGAGGCTTTGGCTCTGTATTTCCGTTTCAACGCCCCCCTCCCCGCATTTGCGACGAGCGTGCCGGAGCAGGAACTTGCCGACCCCGCGCCTTTCCGGGCTGCCTTTGGGATGACCGGATTTCGCCTGGTGGTCGCGTTCGGGCTGTCGCCGGCGCAGCACACCAACGCGCTGGCCAAGTTTCTTCCCCTCCTGCTTCCCGGCGGCACGCTCGTCGTGCAGTTCGGTGAGCGCTTGTCCACCGCCGAGATGGCACGAATGGAACAGGCCGTCGAAGAGCCGTGCACCGTCTCAGTCTTCCACGGCGGGCACATTACCCAGACGGATCCGATCCCGAGCAGCGTCTTCGTTGCTCGCCGCGCGCTATGACAGCCCCCGTCAACTGAAATGCCGTTTGACGAACAACGCGTTGCCCCAGCCTTCCCGATTCATCTCAAGATCGACAATTCGGAACCCGTACGTCTTGAGGAACGCGATCAGGTCTTCCAGGGGGACATCACCCTCATACCCGCCTCCCACACCGACTTCCGTATAGATGTAGCGGACATGATGCAAAACCGCGTTGGCTCCTTGCAGAACCTTCAGTTCCGCGCCCTGGGTATCCATGAACAGCAGATCCAACGCCGCCATGATTTCCGGTCTCTGGCTGGCGATCGCCAGGAGAATGCGGTCAAGGGTGAAGGTCTGCATCTTGACCACATTGTGGAAGCCCACGAACGGGTAATCCGTCAGGTGTCGGCGCGGCTTGAGGATGCTGCTGCTTTCGCCATTGTTCGTGGCGAGATGAAAATCAACCGTGTCGCCATCCCGACTGCCGCACAGCGCCTGAACCGGAAGAAAGCCCTGGTGTTCGGCACAACGCGCCCGCAGCACTGAAAATGGACCATCGAGCGGCTCGACGAACGCCCCATGGGAGATACCGCGCTCAACGAAATATTCAATCTCCTGTCCGCTGCTGGCTCCGACCTGAAGCACCCCGTTAGCCTTTGGCAAGCCTAGTGCATTTATAATTTCGCAAGGACCACGCATCACGCCGGATCTCCGGTAGAGGAAATGAATTACTAGGAGCATACATTACCACCGTTGCCCCATCCACATCGCGGTCGCCCGTGCATCGCCATAAGAAAATCCCCAGCGACCCTCTCAACTGATGCAGGCCGACCAAGTTCGAAATCACGAGACCACCACCAAACTAAATATTACTGAAAATTACTCTGTACCGGCCAATTATTACAAGTAAATATTCCCTACACTTTGCATCGCTCCGAGACATTATCCACAATAGTTGCACATTTCCGTTATCCACACACGCCGTGCACTTCAGGACAAAATGCGTCCGCCTTGGCGCCGGCATTGGCTGGTAGAAAACAGGGCATGGCCGGGGGCAACCTCCCAGGGGCACATTTTCGACCGTATTGCAAACGAGCTGTTTACCAATTCTTGCTAGGAGAGCAGGAGCGCATGATCAATTGGAGTGCCGAGGCTGTGGTTTCCTTGATCGACACCGTTTTTAGCCATGCCCCCGGCAACCTCATCGTTGCATTCGGCGCATACGATCATCAGCTTCTCGCAGAACTTCTGCAGACAAGCAAAGACCGCATCATTTGGCTGAGCCCGAATGAAGACGATTCCCTAGCCATCGACGAAGGGATCAGACAAGCCTCGAAGAGCGACAAGCTGCTCTTCCTTGTCGGAAGCGCCGAGACCACCTTTCCCATCCTTCGATCCCAACTCGTCGGCCAGACGGTCACGCTGCTGTTCGCTGATGGCCACGTGATCCCGATAACGGCCGATCAGGTGCAGAGCGTGACGGATATGCTTGAATCCCTCACCGGTCATGCGCCCAGGATCGCCCTTCTGGTTCGCAGGAACGAAGGGGCAACCCAACGGATGGGCTCCCTGAGATCCGCGTTGCCGGCGCACGCACAGGCTGCCTTTGCGACGGCGGAAAACGTACACTGGCTGCTCTCGCACACTCTTGCTCCCGCCCCGTTTCCAATCCAGGAGGGCCCGGAGGGGAACATCTGCTTTTGCGATGGCGGCTTGGCCAACCGGTTGAACGCCCTGCTCTTCGCCCTCATCCTCCGACATCGCTACGGGCACGACTGGCAAATCTCCTGGCAACGAAACAACTGGTGTGGCGCCTCCTTCAATAGTCTTTTCGAGATTGACCTGCCGGTGGTGGAGCGCTCCCTTTCTTACTTCAAGGAGAGGGAAGGCGATTATTGGTTCGTGGTGCACGAGAACCAGGGCAATTTCGATCCGTCGCGCATCACCTTCCATCCGACCCTGACCGACTACACAGCTTACGAGACGCTTCTCAACCGGCATTCGAAAATCTGCTACCTCCATCACCTCATCCCCAGCTTTGCGTCGCTGGCCGATCTGCAATCCGCCCTGGCCGGACTGCGGGTGAGGCCGAATCTCGTGACGACCGTGGCAGAATACTGCCGGGAGCACGCCATCGACGGGTCGGTGATCGGATTGCACATCCGCAAGACGGACTTCGGCAACACCGTCGATGACGGCGAGCTGTTCCGCCTGGTGTCGCAGAATCCCAACCGGTTCTTCGTGTGTTCCGACGACGCGGCGGTTACCGAGCGCTTCTCGCAGTTGAAAAACTGCCATGTGCTGGAGAAGAAGCACTACCCGGAAAAACTGATCGCCGATGGGGGATGGAATTCCTGGACCGTCGACGCCGAGGGCCGCCAATTCCCCTTCAACGTCCAGCGCTCGGAAGAGGCTATCATCGAGGCCTTGCTCGACCTGCTGATCCTGTCCCGCACCACGCCGATGATGGCGTCACATTCGACGTTCTTCCAGATGGCATTGATCTTCAACAAGGTCGGCTATTTCGACATGCAGGAGAAGCGGTTGGGGCTGACAGGTTCAACGCTGGCGGTCTAGCCCCCTGGCAATTTCTGCTTCCAGGAAAAACAGGCGCGGTCTCAGGAGTTCAAGTCGATGTGCAGCATTTTTCTGACCAACAAGCCCGGCATCAACCTTGACCCGATCAACCGCTTCCTCCGGCTGCGCGGCCCGGATCACAGCGAACTGGTGCAACGCGACGGCCTGATCTTCATCCACAACCTGCTGAGCATCAACGGATCCTTCCAGATCCAGCCGTTCCAGCACGACCGCGTCACAGCGCTCTACAACGGCGAGATCTACAATCATCGGATGTTCGGAACCTTCAGTTCCGATGGGCAATGCATCATCCCGGCGTATCTCGAACTGGGCAGCCTCTTCACCCAGGCGTTCGATGGCGAGTTCGCCGTGGCCGTCGTGGACCACGCGGCGCGGTGCGTTATCCTGTCGACGGACGTCTTCGCCACCAAACCCTTGTACGTGGCCATCGAGGGGCCCTACTTCGCCATTGCATCATACGAGTCGGCCATCACCGCCGCAGGCTTCCCAAACCCGGTCAAGGTGCCGGCCAACCGGATCTGCCGGATCGATCTCGACCAACCCGAGTTGCTTGAGATCGGGCAGCTCTACACCTTCTCCCTGAAGCAGTATCGCCGCGACTTCGACGGATGGATCGAGGCGTTCACCCAGGCCGTGCACAAGCGCGCCGAAGGCAACCGTGAAAGGATCTTCATCGGCCTGTCGAGCGGCTATGACAGCGGCGCCATCAGTTGCGCCCTGACCAAGCTTGGCGTTCCGTTCAACGCCTATTCGGTGACGGGTAAGGAAAACAACGAAATCCTGGCGCAACGCGCTGCGCGAATGCCGATGGATGGCGCCCACCGCTTCATCACGCCGGACTCCGAGACCCGTTCCCGCGCCCGTGGCTACATCGACCGCAACGTCGAGGAGCAGTACTACTCAACGTACTCCGCCCAGGGGGACTACAACGAGTTCGGTCTGCGGCTGCACGACGACAGCGGTGCAACCGGCCTGTCCATGGTGTGTGAGGCGGCACGGCACGACGGCTGCAAGATCTATCTGTCCGGCCAGGGTGCCGACGAAATCATTTCCGACTATGGCTTCGGTGGACAGCGCCTGTATCCCCACAGCAACTTCGGCGGGCTGTTTCCCGAAGACCTGAGCAGCATCTTTCCATGGCCATCCTTCTACGGCTCCAGCCAGGACTCCTACCTGAGGAAGGAGGAGCACGTCGCCGGTTCCTATGGCATCGAGGCCCGCTTCCCCTTCCTGGACAAGCGCGTGGTGCAGGAGTTCCTCGCCCTCGACCACCGGCTGAAGAACCGGCAGTATAAATCGGTGCTTCGCGCCTACCTGGAAACCCACGGCTACCCGACGATCTTCGATCAGAAGATCGGTTTCTAACTGACTGCCTGCGCGCCCCCCGTCCGGTTTGCGCCGGCGATGCGCGCCGCCGTGCCGGACGGGACATTATTCCAATCCGGACGGCGGCTTGGGTTCAGTGGGTTGGTCAGCGCTGACGAGTCAGGCCCGACTGCCCCGCACCGGAAACCAGAGGCTATGTCAGCCCCCAGGCATCACTCACTTGGCAGCGATCACCTGGATCTCGACGAGATATTCCGGGGCCGCCAGTTTTGCCTCGACGGTGGCGCGGGCCGGGGTGTTGCCGGCTTCGACCCAGGATTCCCAGGCCTTGTTCATGGCGGCGAAGTTGCCGATGTCGGTCAGGTAGATGGTGGCCGACAGGATGTTGGACTTGGACGTGCCGGCCTCGGCCAGCAGGGCGTCGATCTGGCCCAGGATCTCGCGGGTCTGCGCCTCGGCGTCGGGCGTCGGAGTCTCGGCGACCTGACCGGCGAGATAGATGGTGTCGTTGTGGACGACCATCTGGCTCATGCGCGGGCCGGTGTGGAAGCGCTGGATCGACATGCCATTCTCCTTGGGGTTTTTTGGATTGCAAAGGGTTCAGGCTTGGTAGTCGCCGGGCGCCATGCAGCGCAAGGGTTTCTTCTTTCGCCGGTTCGCGCCACACTGCGCCCCACCAATCGAGAGAGAACCCCAAGAGACCCAATGAGCGACGACAAGAAACGCCGACCCCTGGAAACTCCGTTCAAGCGCGGCGACCGCGTCACCATCCATACCGGCGAGAAGGGCCCGCAGAGCCTCGCCCGCGTGGAGGGCTTCAAGAGCGAAGGGCGCTGCATGGAACTGTCCGACGGTTCGCTGTGGCGAGCCGATGGCAAGCGGCAGTGGCACTTCAAGGGCGGTTTCTACAAGGGCCCGTGGGTCGAGACCGAAGCCCCCGGTGACGCCGACCACATCGGCAAGCGCCGCACCATCGGCCATCTGCGCAAATGGGCGCACGAGTTGAGCATGGAGTCTCCGCTGAGCGGACCGGCGCTGCGGCGCATTCTGGATCTGGTCGAGAAGGAGACCGCCGCGGCGGAACGGGAGGAGGATCGGGATTAGGAAATCCCCTCCCCGCTGAGATTGGGGAGGGGGCTTTTACTCCGCCGGCAGCAGATCCTGGTTGAACAGGCTTTCCAGATCCGAGGGGGAGACCGCACGGCTTACCAGATGGCCCTGGATCTCGTCACAGTTGGCCTGCTGGAGCACCTTCACCTGCTCCACCGTCTCCACCCCCTCGGCCACCGCGCGCATGCCCAGCGCGTGGCACAGGCCGATGATGGCGCGCACCAGTTCGCCGTCCTGGGACGCGGAGCGCAGGCCGGCAATGAAGCTCCGGTCGATCTTCAGCGCGTGGATCGGCAACTTGCGCAGCGCGCTGATGCAGGAGTGGCAGGTGCCGAAATCGTCGATGGACACCGCCACGCCCAGCCTGTGCAGCCGTTCAATGGCCGTTGCCACTTCCACGGGATGGTCGAGCAGCACCGACTCGGTCAACTCGATCTCCAGATGGCCGGGCGATAGGCCGGTCTCGGCCAACACACGGCCGACTACGTCCACCAGCTCATGGTTGCCGAACTGGTAGGGCGAGACGTTCACCGACATGCGGATCGGCGGCAGGCCGCGGTCCTGCCAGCCGCGGTTCTGCCGGCATGCCTCGGTCAGCACCCATTCGCCGAGAGCCGGCATCAGTCCCATGCGTTCGGCGGTCGGCAGGAAGGCGGAGGGCAGCAGCACGCCCATCTCCGGATGATTCCAGCGGATCAGCGCCTCGGCACCGATCATCCGACCGGAGGTCATGTCCACCTTGACCTGATAGGCCAGCGAGAACTCCCGCTGCTCGAGCGCCGTGCGCAGACGGCTCTCCGCGACCAGCAGCTCATGGCTGCGCGCGTTGAGAGACGGCGAATAGACATGGAAGCCGTTCCGACCGCCCTGCTTGGCCTGATACATGGCGAGATCGGCGCATTTCAGCAGCGCCTCGGGCGTCAGCCCGTCGTCGGGGTAGACGGCGATGCCGACGCTGGTGGTGACGTGCACCCGCCGCCCGTTGATCTCCAGCGGCCGGTGGATGGCGGATATGGCGCGCTCGGCCACCTTGGCGGCATCGGCGGGGTCCGACAGTTCGGAGAGCACCAGCACGAACTCGTCGCCGGCGATACGCGCCACCGTGTCACCCTCGCTGACGCAACCGGACAGGCGCTCCGCCATCTCCACCAGCACGCGGTCGCCGGCGTCGTGGCCGAGCGTGTCGTTGATTCGCTTGAACAGATCGAGATCGAGGAACATTACCGCCAGCGGCGCACCGTGCCGGTGCGCGTTGGCGATGGCCTGTCCCAGCCGGTCCATCAGCAGCCGCCGGTTCGGCAGCCCGGTCAGGCTGTCGAAGTAGGCGAGGTGCTTCACCTCCTCCTCGTAGCGCTTGCGCTTGGTGATGTCGGAGAAGATGGCGGCGTGCTTGGTGATACGGCCGGCAGGGTCGCGGATGGTGTTGATGCTCAGCCACTCGGCGTACAGTTCACCGTTCTTGCGGCGGTTCCAGATCTCGCCCTGCCAGTGGCCGCGCTCGGTCAGTTCCTGCCACATGCGGGTGTAGAAGGCTTCGTCGTGCATGCCCGACTTCAGGATGCTCGGGCTCTTGCCGATGGCCTCTTCCGCCAAATAGCCGGTGAGGCGCGTGAAGGCCGGGTTCACGTACTCGATGACGCTGTTCTCATCGACGATGATGACGCCCTCCTGCGACGCCTCGATCACCTGACGCGCCAGGAACAGGTCCTGGTGCGAGCGCATCAGCGCCTCGTCGCGCTCGCGCAGGGTGGCGTTGAGCTGGGCGATGTACTCGTACTGCAGCGTCGTCAGGATGTCGGAGAAGGACAGCAGGCCGACGAAGTTGCCGCCCTCGCCGCGCACCGCCAGATGGCGGATGCCGTGCCTGGCGAACAGGTTGCGCGCGGTCAGCAGCGGCGTGTTTGCCTGCACGCAGACCAGCGGCCGGCTCGCCACGCCGCTGGCGGTACCGCGGTGCCGGCGCTGGGCGGCGAGGCGCACCAGGTCACGCTCGGTCAGCATGCCTGGCCCCTGGTCACCGTCATCCAGAACGATGGCGGCCTCGGCGCCCGCCGCCCGCATACGGCGCGCGGCCTCCGACAACGGCACACTGGGCGGCAGCAGCGTTGGCTCCCGCGACATCACCGAGCGCACGTCGCGCAGCGTCAGGTACTGCTCAACCCCGTGGTTGAGGACGATGTCCGTCTGGCTCAGCATGCCGAGCGGAAGACCGTCATCGTCCACCACCAGCAGGTGACGCACCCGCTCGTTCTTGAAGGCCACCCCGGCTTCGCTCACGCTGGCGGACGTGACGATGGTGCGCACCGGGCTAGCCATGGCGGCGGAGATCGGCTGATCGAAACCGGCCGGGCTGGAAAAGTCGATGGACAGCGCATCGCGTTCGGTCCAGATGCCAACGGCCCGGCCGTTCTCGACGACGATGATCGAGCTATGGTGCGCGTCGGACATGCGGCGGGCGGCGTCACCGACCGACGTGCCGGGCGGGCAGGACAGCAGGTCGCGCGACGCAATGTCACCGACCATGCGCTCGGCCGCACCGGTCACCGTGTCGCCTTCCGGAACGTTTACCTCAACCGTCATCTCCAACCGTCCGCCGCCGCGATGATTGCACCGCACGCGAAGTATAACCCCGCACGAGTTAAGAGAGTGCTAGCGGCTCTTGCCACGCCGGGTCAAGTCGGTGGAAAATTGATTTCCTGTTTCAGGAACGCCCATCTTGCAGAAACTTTCAGCCATCTCCGAGCCATCTCTACGGAAATGAGCAACGGCGGACCGGGCAACCTGGATCCGGCTGCACGACGGATCGGCGGTTCCAGACGGGTCGAGATGCACCTCTCCGACGACGGGGGAGTATTGCGCCGGATGTGCAGACCCTCAAACCCCCTCTTCACCACCGTGCGGGCACGGCGAGACGGGGTCCGGCCTGCACGTGCCGCCCTCATTCCCGGTAATGCACCGCCAGCCAGACGGTCGGCCGGCCGGGATCGGTCCATGCCACCCGATGACGGGCGTGCGCCGGGATGACCAGCCAGTCGCCGGGGGCGAGCGCATGAACCGGCCCGCCCTCCATCTCCAGCTTGGCGGATCCCTCCACCAGCAGGACGAACTCCGGCCAGTCCTGATCGTACCAGAAGCCTTCGGGCGAGGCCTGACCGGTGGAGACGACGCGCTCGATCCGCACGCCGGAGGATTCGGCCAGGACGGTGAAGAGTTCGTCCGGCAGGTCCGCCGGCACGCCCTTCAGAAGATTTCCGCTCATCCCCACAGCTCCGGTTCTGGTGGGTGGACCCGCGCACCGTCGTAGCGCAGGCCCGGATTGCGATCCTCGGCGAGCAGCAGCGGGCCATCGAGGTCAACGAACGCCGCGCCCTGCCCCACCAGCAGCGCAGGCGCCATGGCGAGCGAGGTCGCCACCATGCAGCCGACCATCACCTTGAAGCCTGCCGCCTCGGCCGCCGCCTTCATCAGAAGCGCCTCGGTCAGACCGCCGGTCTTGTCCAGCTTGATGTTGACCACCTGGTACAACCCCCTCAGCCGCTCCAGCGAAGCAAGGCCGTGACAGGACTCGTCGGCGCCGAGCGGCACCGGGCAATGGAAGCCACGCAACGCTTCGTCATCGCCTGCCGGCAGCGGCTGCTCGATCAGTTCGACTCCCAGCGCTGCGAAGGCCGGCGCGTAGCGCGCCAGATGGTCGAGCGTCCAGCCCTCGTTGGCATCGACGATCAGGCGCGCCTTGGGCGCCGCTTCGCGCACGGCGTGCACGCGCTCCAGGTCGCCGTCGCCGGTCAGCTTCATCTTCAGCAGGGAGTGGCGCGCCGCCACCTCGCGCGCCGACGCCGCCATGACCTCCGGCTCCTCCAGGCTCAGCGTGAAGCAGGTGGAGAGCGGCCCCGGCTCGGCGGGCAGTTCGGCCAACGCCCAAACCGGCACGCGGGTGCGCTTGGCCTCCAGATCCCACAGCGCGCAGTCCAGCGCGTTACGGGCGGCGCCGGCCTGCATGACGGTGCGCAGCGCCAGCCGGCCGAGCCCGTCGGCGACGCGATCGGCCATGCCTTCCAGTTCGGCAACCACACCCTCGACGCTTTCGCCGTAGCGGGCGTAAGGGACGCACTCGCCACGGCCGACCACGCCATCCTCGTCACGGACCTCGGCAACCACCACCTCGGCGGCGGTCTTCGATCCCCGCGAGATGCGGAACGCGCCACGGATGGGGAAGCTCTCGCGGCGAACAAGCAGGCTGCGGGTCGAAGGCATGGGCGGGCTTTCGCTGATGCGTAGGATCAGCGGAAAGATACCCGCCCCTGATCCTGGATCAAGGGATCCGGGATCACGACATGCCGGCACCCCGCCCCTGAACGATCACCCCGTACCAGCCAAGGCCGCGGTAGGTCTCGTAGCCGGGCGTCAGCGAGAACGCGACTTGCTGGCCATCGGATTCCAGATAATGGCCCATGGTGCGGCCGTCGGACCGAAGCCGCACCACCTCCGACAGGATGCCGCGGCCGTCCGACGCAGCGATCACCCGGTGCCGGGCATCCACCAGCAGGCAGCGGGTGTGCTCGCGCTCGCCTTCCTCCAGGCGCACCCCCTCGCCCACGGCGCGGGCCTGCGGCTCCCAGTCGAAGAAGATGCCGAGCACGCCGATGGGCTCGCCATCGGCCTCGCCGTTGCGGCGGATGGCAGTGGCGTAGGTGGCGACCACGCGGTCGTCGAGCCGGCGGTTGCGCCCGACGTCACCCACCGTGAACTCGCCGCCGTCGCGGGTGGCCAGCGCCTGTCGGAACCACGGCTCGTCGGTAACCAGGGCACCGAGCGCGCCGGGGTACGTGTTCGGCCGGCCGGTGGCGATCACCTCCCCCGCCTTGTTGCAGATCCACAGATCCAGATAGACGGTGTAGGATTCGAGAATGACTCCCAGCCGGTGCGAGGCATGCCGGCGCGACGCGTCCGTCGGGTCGGCGGCGCAGTCGACCACCGCGCTGTCGGTCGCCCACCAGCGCACGTCGCAGGAGCGCTCGTAGAGGTTCCGGTCGATGATCTCGATCATGTTGAGCGACAGGTCCGCCAGCCGCTTGCCGCGCATCTCCCGCACCATGTCGGTGCCGGCGTTCATCAGGTGATCGACACGGGCGACGATCTCGCTGCGCAGGTCGCGGGTGACGACGTTGACCTGCTTGGAGATCTCCGACACCTCGTTGGCCACCACCGCGAAGCCGCGTCCCGCCTCGCCGGCCCGCGCCGCCTCGATCAGCGCGTTCATCGCAAGCATCTTGGTGCGGCGGGTGATGTCCTCGATCAGTGTGACCTTACGTGACGCCACATCGAGCACGTCGCGCGATAGGTCGAACAGCGGATTGCCACCAACGCTCATGCTCTGCCCCCTCTAAAGGACGATTTTGTGCGATGCACAATCAATTTCCGTGCCACTGCCGGGAGGGGGCCGCTGCAACCAGCAATAAAGTTGATAAGGTTTGAATTTGAATATACTTCCCATTCATTAACCATACAAATTCTAAGAATTACAGCGCACTGTATTGCCACAAACATCGGCACACCGCGCATCGCGGCGCCAGAACCTGTTCAAGCCGGGATGACCCTAGCACCGAACGGGCCGCTTCGCGCAACGCCGTTGTTTTTTATAGAGGTTCTGCGCCCGAACCTTGCGCGGGGTGCACTTTCCGTTGCCCGTTCTCTGCGCATCCCGCCACCTGCCATGCGCGCAACGCCCGACGCGCCACACCGGCTATACCATCAGCGCAGTGTGAAGCACGGAAAGGATGTGTCACCCTTAGATCATCGGTTCAACGAACGGAAAGGAGGTGATCCAATGTCTCATGGAGCAACCCCGGTCATCGCCGCAGCGTTCGGGTTTGCGGTTCTGTTGACGGCAGGGATCGCCAGCGCCGACTGCTCGCCGACGCACAAGAGCGCCAGTCTCCCGCAGGCGCCGACGACCGACACGGTCGCCAAGCCCCCCGTTTCCACTCCGGGTGGCACCCGCGGCTGACGACCGGTCGCACCATGCATGACGGGCCGTTCCGCAAGGGACGGCCCGTTTTCCTTGTTCCCCTCCGGTCCCGCACCATCCATGCAATCCCCTCAACGCTTTGCTGCGCAAAACGGGTATCGACCTGGAGCCGCCTGCCCAATAGCGTGATGCACACCTGATATGGCGTCCATACATCACGTACACGTTGGGAGAACGCCGTGCTCCGCACGCTGAGCCGCGCCTGTAACACCAAGCGCGCCGTTGCCATTGCCTTCACCGCCGCGCTGGCACTCGCCGGGGGTACGCTGTTCCAGGTCGTGGATCTGCCCGCAGCATGGCTGACCGGCGCCATGGTGATCGTGGCTGCCGGCGCCATGGCACGGATTCCCGTTCACGTGCCGTCCCCGGTCGGGACCGGCGCGTTCCTGCTGCTCGGCATTTCCATGGGCGCCGGTGTGACGCCGGAGACGCTGTGGCAGATGGCGGCTTGGCCGCTCAGCATGCTGCTGCTGGCCGTTTCGGTGCTGGCGTGCATCGCCGTCTGCTCGCTTTGGCTGGAGCGCGTGCACCGCTGGGACCGGGCGACCGCGCGTTTCGCCTCCATTCCCGGCGCGCTCGGCGCGGTGCTCGTCATGGCCGCCGAGAGCCACGCCAACCTGCCGCGGGTTGCACTGGCACAGAGCCTACGGCTGTTCACGCTGGTGGCTGCGATGCCCTGGATTTTGCAATGGCTCCCGGCCCCGCCCTCGCCGGCCAGCGCCGTCACGGCGTCGAACAGCCCCGTGGAGGTCGCACTGCTGCTGGCTGCCAGCGGATTGGTGGCGGCGCTGTTCCACCGCCTGCGCTTCCCCGGCGGCGTGCTCATGGGAGCCATGCTGACGAGCGCGGCGCTGCACGCCACCAGCGTCGTCGAGGGCGCCTTGCCGGTACCGGTGCAGGCCGCCGGATTCGTCGCCATCGGCGCGGTGATCGGCAGCCGTTTCGCCGGGGTGACCTTAGCCTCGCTGCTCGCATCGCTGCGCCCGGCGCTGGAAAGCGTGGGATTGGCGCTGGTGGTGTCCGCTGTGTGCGCCGTGGGAGCCTCGCTGTGGCTGGGATTGCCGGTCGGCCAGCTCTGGCTGGCCTACGCCCCCGGCGGGATCGAAGCCATGTCCATCGTCGCCTTCGTGCTCGGCTTCGACGTGGCCTTCGTGAGCATCCACCATGTTGCGCGCTTTGCCGGAATCGGCCTGCTGGTGCCATGGTGGCAGACGCGGTGGCGCACTACCGAACCCTGCCGGTCACCGGCCGAATGATTCACGGAGCCGTTCGATAACATATTGATTTCATTCGCTGGTACGGGCGGAGGGACTCGAACCCTCACATCGTTTCCGACTACGGATTTTAAGTCCGTTGCGTCTACCATTCCGCCACGCCCGCGCCACGCGCAACGGTTGAATAGCCACTTGCATCGGGCGGGTCAAGGCCCGTGGACAGCGGCGAATTCCCACCTATTCTGTTCGAAGGTGCAACAGGAGACGCGTGATGAACGAGAGCCAGTGGATGGCGCTTGTGGGACTGCTGATGGTGGCGGTGCTGGTGGTGCCGGGTGCGCTGCGGAGCAATCGCCGCACGTGGCTTCCCTATGCGGCGGTGTGGCTCGCCATCGTCGTGGCCCTGGTCTTCGCCTACACGGCGTTCGGCCCGCTCTGAGCCGAACCGCCCTAATCGTCGCGGTAGGATTCCCAGCCGATGGACATGATGCCGATGCCCATGGCGACGCTTCCGAAGGTGATCATCAGGCTGGCGAACAGCAGGAAACCAGCGACGAATCCGTTCTCGCTGGCCAACATCAGCGTCCGCAGGTTCGCGACATCGCACAGCAACAGGCCGATCCCCAGTACGATGGCGCCGACCATTCCCGAAACCAAATGATTCAGCAGGAAGAAGACGGCCTCTTTCTCGAAGGGCTTCATAGCACGACCACCGGATTGTTCACTGACTTATCGAAGTAAGAACAACCGGGGCGACAACAACTCGTCACTCCGAAATAGGCTAAAGGCTATCCCTTCGATCCGACTGTGACGGCCGGCGTACCGCCCAACCGGCGGACGATGCCCACCAGCTCTTCCGTCGCCTGCTCCAGCACCGTCTCTTCGGTGCCGCGCAGCACCAGCGAAACACCGAAGTCGCCACGCCGGAAATACGGGTAGCTGCCGATCTCCAGCATCGCATAGCGCTCCTGCAACGCTCCCAGGTCGGCAGCCAGCGCCCCCTCGGCCAGGGCGCAGCTCACCGTGCGGGCGTGGATCGGCGCGCCCCCTTTCAAGCGCGGGAGAATCCCGTCCAGCATCGCCTGCATGATGTTGGGCACACCGGCCATGACGAAGACATTGCCGAGGCGGAAGCCGGGCGCGGCGCTGATCGGGTTGTCGATCAACTCGGCCCCGGCGGGGATGTTCGCCATGCGCAGCCGGGCTTCGTTGAGCTTCGCCGGGTCGCCGTAGTGCCGCTCCAGCCGCACCACCGCCTCCGGATTCCGTTCGAGCGCCACGCCGAAGGCCCTGGCGACGCACTCCGACGTGATGTCGTCGTGCGTCGGTCCGATGCCGCCGGTGGTAAAGACATAGGTGAAGCGGGTCCGCAGCGCGTTCACCGCGGCAACGATCTCCTCCTCGATATCGGGCACGACCCGCGCCTCGCGCATGCGGATGCCCAGTTCGCCGAGCTTCTCCGCGATGTGAGGCAGATTGGCGTCCTTGGTGCGGCCGGAGAGGATCTCGTTGCCGATGATAAGCACGGCGGCGGTGGGAAGCGGGTCGTTGGCGGTCATGGCTCGGGCATCGGTGGGAAGGCACCTCCTACATTAGCGCACGCGGGACATTGTCAAGCCCAAGCCCCCGCCGTGGGAGGAGGCGGTTCCACGGCGCGGGAGATTGGATTCGCTCACCCCTCCACGATCACGCTCACCGAGCCCAGCCCAGGGAACGTGGCTGTTGCCGAGACGCCGTGCTTGGCGAAAATGGTGCCGCAGGTGGAGCCGGTGGTGACGATCTGCCCGACGGCGATGCCGCCCAGCGTGCGCGCACCGATGTTCGCCAGCCACACCAGCATGCGCAACGGATCGCCCGCCGTGTTGCCGCCGATCCCCTCGTGCGCCACGGCGCCGTCGATCTCCAGCCGCACCGGCTGGGTCACCGGCGTGAAGGCGCGCCAGTCCCGCCGGCCACCGCCGACGATCAGCGCGCCATGGTTCATGTGGTCGGCGCTGTGCGACAGCGGATCGGTCCCGCCGAACGCCGTGAAGCGTGTGTCGACGATCTCGATGACAGGGTGGATCGAGCCGATGGCCGCGTACACCTCCTCCTCGCCATAGGGCGTGTCGCGGGGCGGCAGCGAGCGGTCGAAGCGGTAGGCGACCTCCGCTTCCAACCCGACGATGTTCAGCGCGTCGGCGGGCAGCACCGCCGGCCCCGGCCACACCGTGCCGGCATGAATCGGGCCGCGGAACGGCTCGGCCTCGGGCGTGCGGGCACCGACCTTCCATGCGAGCAGCGGGCCGCATTGCCGGGCCACCGCATCCTGCACCGCATAGGCCTCCGCCTCGCTGCGCGGGCGGGCGTGCTCGGGCAGCGCCTCCAGCCGGGAGCGCGTTCGCCGCGCGGTCAGCAGCAGTTCCGCCGCCGCGGCAACACGGGCCTCGTCGATGGTGCCGGTCATGCTCGTTTCCCTCCCTCATGCCGTTGCGCCGCCGCAGGGCTGCCGCGCGTCGGCGCACAGCATAGGGAAGGCCGGCGGCGCTTGCCTTGCAAAAACGGCGGACCTATCGTGTCGCGCCCGGAGACGGGGGCAAGGACGAAGGACCATCCCCAAGGTTGAAGCAAAGCGGGTAACAGCGGGAAAGCAGGCATGATCGTCGTCGTCATGGGCGTGTCCGGCTGCGGCAAGAGCACCATCGGTCAGTTGCTGGCGCAGCGCCTTGGCTGCCCGTTCAGCGACGCCGACGCCTTCCACCCACCCGCAAACATCGAGAAGATGAGCCGCGGCGTGCCGCTTTGCGACGAGGACCGCTGGCCCTGGCTGCGCGCCATCCGCGCCGCCATCGACGATTCCATCGCGCGCGGCGAGGATCATGTGCTGGCCTGCTCGGCCCTCAAGGACGTTTATCGCCAAGTGCTGTCGCCGGCCGGCGACGTCACCTTCGTCCACCTTACAGGCGACCCGGCGCTGATCCGGGAGCGGCTGGCGGCCCGCACCGGCCATTTCTTCAATCCGGCGCTGTTGCAGACCCAGCTCGACACGCTGGAGCTGCCGGCCGGCGCCATCGCCGTGGACATCGCGCTGGGTCCCGACCGCATCATCGAGGAACTGATGCGGGCGTTGCGCCCGCACCACAGGGAGAACACGCCATGAAGCAGGCGGATATGGGAGTGGTCGGGCTTGGGGTGATGGGCCGCAATCTGGCTGCCAACCTCGCCGACCACGGAACCTCGGTCGCCGGTTACGACCTGGACGCCGGACGGCGCGCCGCGTTCGCCGCGCAGGCGGCGTCGGCCGGGGCGGGCGCCGCG
>JAEYOB010000460.1 GCA_023412175.1 Pseudomonadota bacterium
CGACCGCGACCGCTGCGGCCCGGCCGAATTGCGTCTGATCGAGCGCGTCATCGCCGTGTCGGTGGCCGAGCGCCGCAAGTCGCGCTGGTGGATTTCCGAGGAAATGCGGACCCTGCTGGCCGAAACCGAACGCCTCGACCCCGATCTTCTCCGCGCGGCCACCACGCCCACCACGTGAAACCGGAAGCGCTGGAAGCGGATTTCGCGGCATGCAGGTCCGGTTTCCCCGAAAGACTCCCTGAGACGATGCCATGCCCGACATAAGGATCCGGTGGAGCGACGCGCTGGCGGTCGGGACCGCGGCACTGGACGCCGACCACCAGCACCTCTTCGCGCTGACCAACGAGGTGATGGCGGCGATCCTCGACGGCCGTGCCGCCGATGTGGTCAAGACGGCCGTCGAGGAGCTGGAGGACTACACTCGCCAGCACTTCAGCCGGGAAGAAGCGCTGCTGTTCGAAACCGGCTATCCCGAGGCGGAAGCGCATCGCGCATCGCACAACCACCTTCTGGCGCAGCTCGGCGAGATCCGCGACATCGTCGGCAAGGAGCAGCAGCCGGAGCGCGTCGGGCGCTTCCTGCAGGCGTGGATCCTCGACCATATCCTGGTTGCGGACATGGAGTACGCGCGCTTCCTGCGCAAACGGGCGCGGACCGAGGCGCCGGCCGAAGTCGCCCAGAAGATCCTGGTGGTCGAAAGCTCGCGCTTCTTCTCGTCGATGCTGCAGCAGGAGATCCAGGCGGCGACCGGGCTGGCCGTCGATTGCTGCGGCACCTTCGCGGAGGCACGGACGGCGCTGCACGCGCGCGGGCGCGAGTACGTGGTGGCGGTGCTCAACATCATCCTGCCGGACGCCGCCGACGGGGCCATGGCGTCCCTGTGCCGGGAGACCGGCGTCCCCACCATCGTCTTCACCGGCTCCTATTCCGAGGATCTGCGCGAGCGCCTGACCGCCGAAGGCGTCCTCGACTACATCGTCAAGGACACCCCGGCCAGCATCGGCCAGCTCATCTCGGTGATCCAGCGGCTGGTGCGCAACCGGCACGCCAAGGCGCTGGTGGTCGACGATTCGGTGACCTCGCGGGCCTACATCGGCGATCTGCTGCGCCAGTACAATTTCCGCGTCCTCCAGGCCACCAACGGCGTCGAGGCCCTGGAGCAGCTGAACGGGAACCCGGACATCAGCCTCGTCATCACCGACTTCCACATGCCGCGCATGGACGGGATGGAGATGGTGCGGCGCATGCGCGCCACCCATTCCAAGGACCGGCTGACCATCATCGGCCTGTCGTCCGGCGGCGGCACCGCCATATCCGCCCGCTTCATCAAGGCCGGCGCCAACGACTTCCTGCCCAAGCCGTTCCTGCGCGAGGAATTCTACTGCCGCGTCACGCAGAACATGGAACTGCTGGACCTCATCACCTCGCTGCGCGAGGTCTCGACCACCGACTATCTGACCGGCCTGTACAACCGGCGCCACTTCTACGACGTCGGCGAGACGCTGTTCGCCAGCATGCAGCGCGGCACCATCACGCTGACCGCCGCCATCATCGACGTGGATCACTTCAAGCGCGTCAACGACGCGCTTGGCCATGACGCCGGCGATACCGTGCTGAAGGCGGTGGCGCGCAACCTGCGCGCCAGCATCCGCGAGGCCGAGATCATCGCCCGCATCGGCGGGGAGGAGTTCGCGGTGCTCGCCATCAATCTGGCGCCGGAGAGCGTGCCCAGCTTCTTCGAGCGGCTGCGCGCCGCGGTCAACGGGGTCGAAATCACCATTGCCGGCCAGCCGGTCCCGGTGACCGCCAGCATCGGCGTCTGCCGCAGCGGCGGCGCCACCCTGGACGCGATGATGAGCAAGGCCGACGAGATGCTGTACCTCGCCAAGCGTTCCGGGCGGAACCGCGTCGAGGTGGGCTGACGCCTGGAGCAAATTCCGGTCCGTCATAAACCGGAATTTGCTCCAGACTTTTGATTTAGCGAGCAGATTCACGCTACCGGACCTTCGGTCCGTTCGCGATCCGCTCTACCCCGGACGCCGCCGCTCCCAGACCTCCGGGTTGACGAGGTGCAGCGGCTGGCGGCCGGAAAGCGCGTCGATCACCGACTCCGCGACCATCAGCGCCATGCGCACCAGACACTCCTCGGTGGAACTGCCGGTGTGCGGGCTGAGCGCCACGTTGTCCAGCCCCAGCAGCGGATGCCCCGCCGGCAGCGGCTCGCGCGAGAAGACGTCGAGGTCGGCCCCGGCGATCCGCTTCGCGCGCAACGCCTCGACCAGCGCATCTTCGTCGAGCGTTGGGCCGCGGCCGGTGTTGATGAGCACGGCCGAGGGCTTCATCAGCGCCAGTTCGCGCCGGCCGATGAGGTTGCGGGTCGACTCGCGCAGCGGCAGGTGCAGCGACACCACGTCGGCGGCGTGCAGCAGGTCGTCCAGGCTCTCCACCTTGGAATAGCCGAGCGCCTCCACCTGCTCGGGCGGAGCCGAGGGGCTGTGCACCAGGACGCGCATGCCGAAGCCGTGATGCGCCATGCGCGCCGTCGCGCGGCCGATGTCGCCGAAGCCGACGATGCCCAGCACCTTGCCCGACAGTTCCGCGAAAGGCAGCCGGTAGCGGACGTCGAAGTCACCGGCTTGCGCCGCCACGTGCGCCGGCACGATCTGCTTGGCGAGCGCCAGCATCAGCGCGACGGCCTGCTCGGCCACCGACACCGTGTTGCCGCCGGGCGTGTTGGTGACCGGGATCCCGAGCGCCGTCGCATGCGGGATGTCGATCTGATCGACGCCGACGCCGTGGTTGGCGACGATGCGCAGCCTGGGTGCGGCGTCCATGGACGCCGCCTTCAGCCCGGCGTTGCGGGTGATGGCGGCGTCCGCCCCACCGATCAGCGGCACCACGTCAGCCGTGTCGGCGGAAGGGGAGCGCACAAGCGTGATCCCCGCCTCCTCCAGCCGGCGCTCGCCGGCGACGTGGATCGGCTGGACGATCAGGCAGACGGGCTGGGCCACACACACCTCCCAATGGCCGAACTCCCCTCCCCCCGCGCGGGGAGAGGGGAACAACGCTCACACCGACTTCGTCTGTCCGCCGTCGACGCGGATCTTACTGCCGGTGATGTAGGACGCCCGCTCGCTGGCGAGGAAGGCGACCGCGTCGGCGAACTCCTCCGGGTTGCCGTAGCGGCCCATGGGGATGGCGGCCTTGGCCGAGGCCGCAATCTCCTCCAGCGACTTGCCCTGCTTCTTGGCGTTGGCGTTGTCCAGCTCGCCGATGCGCTCGGTCTGGATGCGGCCGGGCAGCACCATGTTGACGGTGATGCCCTTGCCCGCCACCTCGGTCGCCAGCGTCTTGGACCAGCCGAGGATCGCCGCGCGCACGCCGTTAGACAGGCCGAGGTTGGGGATCGGCTGCTCGATGCCCGACGAGCCGATGGTGATGACGCGGCCCCAGCCGCGCTCCTCCATCGCCGGCAGCAGGCGCTGCGTCAGGTGGAACAGGTGTCCGGCCATGGTGGCGAACTGGGCGGTCCACTGGTCAAGCGTCGCGTCGCGCGCGGTGCCCGGCGGCGGCCCGCCGGAGTTGTTGACCAGGATGTCCACCCCACCCTCGGCCAGCACCGCGTCGGCCAGACGGTCCACCGACGCGCGGTCGGACAGGTCGAGCGGCATGGCGCGGGCGCGCTTCCGCTGATCCTCGGGAAGCTGCGCGATCCATTCCTGGATGCGCGCCTCGGTGCGGGCGGCGGCGATGACCGTGGCGCCCTCGGCCAGCAGGGCGCGGGCCGACGCGGCGCCGAGGCCGCGGCTGGCGCCCAGCACCAGGGCGCGGCGGTTGGCGATTCCCAGATCCATCAGGCGATCTCCTTCAGGCGCTTTTCTTGGCGGGTCAGCAGGCGCTCGATGTCGGCGACGTCCTTGGGCGACAGCGCGCCGCCCGGCTTGCGCAGCGTCGCCGAGGCGATGGCCCCGCGCTTGGCGAGCACGTACTTGCGCGCCACTAGGCCGATGCCCTGCTGCTGCTCGTAGCGGGCGTAGGGCAGGTAGGCGTCGAAGATGTCGTGCGCGCGCTCCGCGTCGCCCTTGGCATAGGCGTCCACCACCCCGACCATCATCTCGGGGAAGGCGAAGCCGGTCATGGCGCCGTCGGCGCCGCGGCCCATCTCCTCCGGCAGGAACAGGCCGCCGTTGCCGGTCAGGATGCTGACCCGGCGCACCTCGCCCTTGTCCGAGGCGGCGCGCAGGGCGGTGATCTTGCCCAGCCCCGGCCAGTCCTCGTGCTTGACCATGACGCAGGTCGGCAGGTCCTTGATGATGCGGTTGAGCACCGGCGTCGGAATCTGCACGTTGGTGGTCAGCGGATAGTCCTGGAGCACGAACGGCGTCCTGCCCAGCGCCTCGGCCACCCCGGCGTAGTAGCCGTAGATCTGGTCGTCGCTGCGCAGGTGGCCGGCCGGGGCGACCATGACGCCGGCGGCGCCGTCGCCCATCACCGCGTCGGCCAGTTCGCGCATCGGCGCGAAGCCGGGGGCGGAGACGCCGACCACCGTCGGGATCTTCCCGTCCACGCGCTTCAGCACCCGGCGCACGAAGGTCCGCGATTCCTCGGCGGTCAGCTTGGGCGCCTCGCCCATGATGCCCAGCACGGTGATGCCGGTGACGCCGCGCTCCAGGTAGAAATCGACCATGCGGTCGGTGCTGGCGAGATCGAGGTCGCCGCTCTCCGTGAACGGCGTCACCGCGATGATGAAGACGCCTTTGGCGGACTCGTCCAACAACGCCATGTGCTGTCGCCTCTCCTGAGTGTTCGTTGGCGCATACCCAAGCACCATCGCCGGTCGCTGTCCAGGGCGCGCGGGAACCGCATGGCGCTCATGCGCGTGATGCGGTGCCGCGGCAGGCCTCGTGCCCCCCAACCGCCGGGCCGCAAAATTGTCACCGCGGAAGACGGCATTTAACTGAAATTTTACCGTGCCTGGTCGCAGGCCATTAACCCTGCGGATAGAAGATCATTCGTACTCGATCGATCAAAGGTTCCGACCATGACCCCCACCGCGAACGCCCTGATCCCCACGACGTTCACCATCACCGCCTACGGGCAGTCGGCAGGCGGCCGGTGGCCGCACTTCGTGCTGCGCCTCGACGGCAAGGAGATCGGTCAGGCGACGGTCAGCTCGTCCGACCCGACCAAGTACGTGTTCACCGCCGACGTGCCGGCGGACAGCGCGCATGCGCTCCAGCTCGAATACGACAACGACGCGTTCATCAACGGACAGGACATGAACCTGTTCGTGAAGTCCTTCGAGGTGAACGGCAACCACATCCCGGTCACCGACCGCATCGTCACCTACGACAAGGGCGCCCTGGATGGCCGGGACGTGGTCGGCGGGCAGGAAGGGATGTACTGGAAGGGCGCGCTCAACGTGGCGCTGCCGGCTTCGGCGTTCCTGCCCCCGCCACCCCCGCCGGAGGTCGTCCCGCCGTCGATGACCAGCACCATCACCGTAAACGCCTGGGGCGAGGCCGCCGGCGGCAAGCAGGCGCACTTCAAGCTGCTGGTGGACGACGTGGTGGTGGGCGAGGCGACGGCGACCGGCTCGCTGGCCGCCTACAGCTTCCAGGCGACGCTCAACCCGGACGAGTCGCACAAGATCCAGGTCTGGTACGACAACGACTCCACGGTCAACGGCCAGGACCGCAACCTCTACGTCCGCTCCATCGCCATCGACGGCAAGGAGATCGCCGCGACCGACCCGCTCGCCTCCTACGACAAGGGGCCGGTGGACGGCAAATACGTGGTCGCCGGGCAGGAGGGCCTGTTCTGGGGCGGCGCGCTGACCTACGGCCTGGGCGAGGAATGGTTCGGCGGCCCCATCGTCCGCCCCCCGCCCCCGCCGGAACCGGTGCCGACCAAGCCCGTGGACATCGTCGTCAACGCCTGGGGCAGCTCGGCCGGCGGCGTGGCGCCGCACTTCCGGGTGCTGCTCGACGGCGTGGTGATCGGCGAGGCGCGCGCCACCAACGGCACGGCGGCCCCCTTCAGCTTCAAGGCCGAGGTGGACCCGACCGTGGCCCACAGGGTGCAGATCCATTACGACAACGACGCCACGGTGAACGGCCAGGACCGCAACCTGTTCGTCAAGTCGGTGTCGATCAACGGCCATGAGGTGAAGGTCACCGACCCCGGCGTCACCTACGACAAGGGCGCGGTGGACGGGAAGGACGTGGTCGCCGGGCAGGAGGGCCTGTACTGGGGCGGCGCGATCAACCTCACGGCGCCGGCGCAATACTTCGACAAGCCGGTCCAGCCGGCCCCGGCCGAGCCAGCCTTCTACGTGGCGGCCAACGGCAAGGACACGTGGTCGGGCACGCTGGCGGAGCCCAACGCCGACGGCACCGACGGCCCGTTCGCCTCGCTGGAGCGCGCCCGCGACGCCATGCGGACCAGCGACATCGACACCACCTACGTCCGCGAGGGCACCTACACCCTCACCAGGACGGTGGAGCTGACCGCGGCCGACAACGGCAACGCCTTCAGGAACTACCCCGGCGAGACGCCGGTTCTGAGCGGCGGCGAGCGGGTCACCGGTTTCGTCAGCGAGGGCAACGGCGTCTTCTCCGCCAAGCTCGCCACCGCCAGCAGCTTCGACCTGAGCATCGGCGGCGTGCGCCAGACCCTGGCCCAGAAGGGGGCGTGGGACGCCGCCGACGTGACGTCGGGCTGGTTCTTCGCCGACGCCGCGGCCGGCGGCCCCAGCGCCTCGGCGATCCGCTACCACGCCGGCGACGTGTCCGCGGCCGATCTGGCGCCGGGCACCAAGATCCAGGTCTTCGACGTGGAGCGCCTGACCGACGCCATCGTCGAGGTGTCGCGCATCGACGCGGCCACCCG
Source organism: Pseudomonadota bacterium (assembly GCA_023412175.1). Taxonomy (GTDB): domain Bacteria; phylum Pseudomonadota; class Alphaproteobacteria; order Azospirillales; family Azospirillaceae; genus Azospirillum. The sequence goes on from JAEYOB010000460.1 coordinate 6,892, forward strand.
CACCATCCAGTTCAAGAACGCCGTGCCCTTCGTGCTTCAGGAGGGGGCCACCTACCGGCTGCTCGACAACGCCGCCTTCGTCGATCAGGCGGGCGAGTTCGCGTGGCGGGCCTCGGACGGGCGGCTGGTGGTGAAGCCTGCCGACGCGGCGGGCTTCGAGCAGGCCGGCGTCTCCGTCGGCCGCCTCGGCACCCTGATGAAGCTGAACGGCACCAGGGACGTCACGGTGGAGGGGCTGACCTTCACCGACGGGCGCACCGACTTCGCGGCGCTGGAGATGGTCAACGCCACCGGCAACAGCGTCGGCAACAACCACTTCGTCAACGTCGGCACCGGCATCCTGCTGAAGGGCTCCGGCGGCAACCTGATCGGCGGCAACCAGCTCGAACACATGGCGGTGCACGGCATCGAGCTGACCGGCGACAGCAACGGCAACCACATCTACGCCAACGACATCCAGCGCGTCGGCGAGGTGCGCAAGCACGTGGCCGGCATCATGGCGAACGGCGCCGACGACAACCTCATCTCCAACAACGACATCGCCTACAGCCCGCGCTACGGCATCTCGATCAAGAACTGGAACGCCAGCAACATCAACACCGGCAACATCATCGAGAACAACCGCATCCTGCACACCGTGCTGGAGACGGCCGACGCCGGCGCCATCGAGATCCTGGGGCGTTCCAGCATCGACACCGACATGACCATCCGCGGCAACTGGATCGAGGGCGTCGGCGGCCTCGCCACCGACGCTTCGGACCAGTGGCTGACCACCTGGAAGGGCTTCGGCATCTACCTCGACGACCTGACCGGCGGCGTCACCATCCGCGACAACTTCCTGAAGAACACCAGCCAGGCGGCCGTCCACATCCACGGCGGCGACAACAACCTGGTGGAAAACAACTTCAGCATCCTCGCCAGAAACGCCGAGGAGTTCATCCGCATCGGCTGGAACCCGAAGTTCGGCGACCTCGGCACGCCGATCAACAACACCGTCATCAAGAACGTGGTGTCGGGCACCCGGCCGCTCGACGACTATCACGAGCTGCTGACGGCCAACAATCCGGTGATCGACCAGAACCTCGTCCACAACCTGCCGGTCTACGGGAGCGCCGACGTGGTCGCCAACCCGATGTTCGTGGACGCGTACTACGGCAAGTACGCCCTCCAGCCCGGCTCGCCGGCGCTGGCCATGGGCATCCATGACCTGACGTGGTCGAGCATGGGCGAGAACGGCTACGTGGCGAGCATCGCGATGCCGATGTTCTGGGACGCGTAACCGGAGCGCCCCCGTCTCCCGCGGACGACCGGTGTGGGCCGGCAAAGGAGGGCCGGAGGAGGGCCAGAGGAGAGGCGGAGCGACTTCCGCTTTACGCCCCTCCTCCGCCCTATATGATCCTCAGCCATACACCGCATCGCCGCGCCCGGCCGCAGAAGCCGGCGCGGCCAGGGAGACATACGACATGACGCTTGAAGAGCACGGCGTGGCCCACCTCCTCGACACCGGCGCGCTGCGCAGCGGGGACATCCAGGTGCGCTCGCCCATCGACGGCACGGTGCTCGGCTGCGTGCCGGCCGACACCCTCGACTCCGTCGACGCCAAGATCGCCGCCGCCCACGCCGCCTTCCTGGAATGGCGCTCCGTCCCGGCGCCCAAGCGCGGCGAGCTGATCCGCCTGCTCGGCGAGGAACTGCGCAAGGAGAAGCAGCACCTCGGCCGCCTAGTGACCCTGGAATGCGGCAAGTCGATCCAGGAAGGCTACGGCGAAGTCCAGGAGATGATCGACATCTGCGACTTCGCGGTCGGGCTGTCGCGCCAGCTCTACGGCCTGAGCATCGCCTCCGAGCGCCCCGGCCACCGCATGACCGAGACGTGGCATCCGCTGGGCGTGTGCGGCGTCATCAGCGCCTTCAACTTCCCCGTGGCGGTGTGGGCGTGGAACTTCGCGCTCGCCATCGTCTGCGGCGACCCGGTGGTCTGGAAGCCGTCGGAGAAGACGCCGCTGACCGCGCTCGCCTGCAAGCGCATCTTCGAGCGCGCCTGCGCCCGCTTCGGCGACGCGCCGGCCGGACTGCTCGACGTGATCGTCGGCGACCGCCGCATCGGCGAGCGGCTGGTGGACGACCCGCGCGTGCCGCTGGTCAGCGCCACCGGCTCGACCCGCATGGGCCGCGAGGTCGGCCCGCGCGTCGCCGGGCGCTTCGGCCGCTCCATCCTCGAACTCGGCGGCAACAACGCCATGATCGTGGCGCCGTCGGCCGAGATGAACCTCGCCGTGCGCGCCATCCTGTTCGCCGCGGTGGGCACCGCGGGGCAGCGCTGCACCACGCTGCGCCGCCTGATCGTGCACGAGAGCGTCTACGACCGCATCGTCCCGCAGCTCAAGCACGCCTTCGGCCAGGTCACCATCGGCACGCCGCTGGAGGAGGTCAACCTGCTGGGGCCGCTGATCGACCAGGGTTCGTTCGAAGCCATGCAGCGCGCGCTCGACGCGGCGCGGGCGGAGGGCGGCGCCGTCACCGGCGGCGAGCGCGTGCTGGCCGACCGCTGGCCCGACGCCTTCTACGTCCGCCCGGCGCTGGTGGAGATGCCGGAGCAGACCGACATCATGCGGCATGAGACCTTCGCGCCGATTCTCTACGTGGTGCGCTACACGGGCGGGCTGGACGAGGCCATCGCGATCCAGAACGACGTGCCGCAGGGCCTGTCGTCCTGCATCTTCACCACCGACCTGCGCGAGGCGGAGAAATTCCTGTCCGCCGCCGGGTCGGACTGCGGCATCGCCAACGTGAACATCGGCCCCTCGGGCGCCGAGATCGGCGGCGCCTTCGGCGGCGAGAAGGAGACCGGCGGCGGGCGCGAATCCGGCTCGGATTCCTGGAAGGCCTACATGCGCCGGCAGACCGCGACGGTGAACTACTCCGACGCCCTGCCGCTCGCCCAGGGCATCCAGTTCAACCTGCCCGGCTCGTAAGCGGATACGCCCCGCCCGCGCAC
>JAEYOB010000471.1 GCA_023412175.1 Pseudomonadota bacterium
CCTTCGAGGAAGGGGACGCCGGACGGTACCGATCAGGTGTTCGGCGTGCCTGCGGCGGCGGCCACCTCGGCGGCGAAGTCCGACTGGGCCTTCTCGATGCCCTCACCGAGCGCGAAGCGCACGAAGCCGGTCAGCTTGACCGGGGCGCCCACGTCCTTGGCGGCGGCCTCGACGACCGTGCGGATCTTGGTCTCGCCGTCGATCACGTAGGTCTGCTCCAGCAGGCAGACTTCCTCGTAGTACTTGCGCAGGCGGCCCTCGACCATCTTCTCGATGATGGCTTCCGGCTTGCCGGAGGCGCGGGCCTGGTCGGCCAGCACGTTCTTCTCACGCTCGAGCATCGAGACATCGACGTCGGCGATGTCCAGCGCTTCCGGACGGGCGGCGGCGACGTGCATGGCGATCGACTTGCCCAGCTCGGTCAGCTTGGCGGCGTCGCCGGTCGACTCCAGGGCCACCAGCACGCCAATCTTGCCGAGGCCCGGCGCGATGGCGGTGTGGATGTAGCTGGTCACGATGCCGGCCGACACGCTCAGCTTGGCGGCGCGGCGCAGATTCATGTTCTCGCCGATGGTGGCGATCAGGCTGGTCAGCTCGTCCTGCACCGTGTGACCGGCGCCGGGATAGGCGGCGGCCTTCAGCGCCTCGATGTCGGCGCCGGTGGTCAGCGCGACCTGGGCGGCCTGGGCGGCGAATGCCTGGAACTTGTCGTTGCGGGCGACGAAGTCGGTCTCGGCGTTCACCTCGACGACAGCGCCGACGGTGCCGGCGGTGGCGACGGCGACCAGACCTTCGGCGGCGACGCGGCCCGACTTCTTGGCAGCGGCGGCGAGGCCCTTCTTGCGCAGCCAGTCAACGGCGCCCTCGAGGTCGCCATTCGTCTCGCCCAGCGCCTTCTTGCAATCCATCATGCCGGCGCCGGTCTTCTCGCGCAGTTCCTTGACGAGCGCAGCGGTAATCTCGGCCATGGGGAGCCCTTTCTCCGAAAAGAGTCTTAAGTACGTATCAACCGTGAACTCACAAAAAAGGCAGCCGGACCAGACGAAGCGCGGCCCGGCTGCCCCTTTGCCGTGACTTAGGCCTGGGCCGGAGCCTGCTCGGCCTCGGCGCCCTCTTCCGGCAGGGCCTCACCGGCCTCTTCCTGGGCGCCGATGTCCACACCAGCGGCGACCATCTCGGCCTGCAGGCCGTCGAGCACGGAGCCCGAGATCAGCTCGCAGTAGGTGTCGATGGCGCGCAGCGCGTCGTCGTTGCCGGGAATCGGGAACGCGATGCCGTCCGGGTTCGAGTTGCTGTCGATCACCGCGACGACCGGGATGCCGAGCTTGTTGGCTTCCTGGACCGCGATCGACTCCTTGTTGGTGTCGATGATGAACAGCACGTCGGGCAGGCCGCCCATCTCCTTGATGCCGCCCAGCGCGCGCTCCAGCTTGTCGCGCTCACGGGTGAGCATCAGGATTTCCTTCTTGGTCAGGCCGGCGGTGTCGCCGGACAGACGCTCTTCCATCTCGCGCAGGCGCTTGATCGACTGGGAGATGGTCTTCCAGTTGGTCAGCATGCCGCCGAGCCAGCGGTGGTTGACGTAGTACTGGCCGCAGCGCTTGGACGCCTCGGCAACCTTCTCCTGGGCCTGGCGCTTGGTGCCGACGAACAGGACGCGGCCGCCGCCGGCCACGACGTCGCGCACCGCCTGCATGGCGCGGTGCAGCATCGGAACCGTCTGCTCCAGATCGATGACGTGCACGCCGTTGCGGACGCCGAAGATGTACGGAGCCATCTTGGGGTTCCAGCGACGGGTGTGGTGACCGAAGTGGACGCCGGCTTCGAGCAGCTGGCGCATGGTGAAAGTGGGCATTGCCATGGAAATCTACCTTTTCCGGTTGTTCCGCCGCAGGCGCTGTTCGCGGATAGCGAACACCGGAGGGGGCCGTCGGCTCGCGCCGAAGGTCCGCCAGCCCGCGTGTGGTTTTGACGACGGCGCTTACATAGCCCGCCCCATCTCTTTTGGCAACAGGCATGGAACAACGGGCGGCGAAGACGCTTACCAAGCGTTGATGACTTTGTGTCAGGATGGGACGAGTTTCCCGGAGGGTCCCCGTCATGACGTCGAAGATCGTCGGTGAGTACGCAAAGGGCAAGGTGGACAAGCTGCTGACGCCGGAGATCGCCGACAAGGCCACCCGGCACCGCGTGATGCACTTCCTGGAGAACCTGGAAGCGGCGATCCTGGAGGCCAACTGCCAAGTCATGGGGCAGGCGATCCCGCACCTGAGCCAGGACGCCTTCCTGAAGGTCGCCGTACGGGTTGCCGAACTGCGCGCCGATTACATCCGGTGCGGCCTCCAGGTCGCCGAGCACCGCCACCCCACCGCCGAGTCCATCGCCAGGCTGGAAGCGCTCCGCAGGGCCTACGAAGAGATGGCGCACGTCTTCGAGGCAGCCGAACGGGTGATCGAGCGCGGGTACGTGAAGCTCGGGTAACCCGCCCCGGCCGTCCCTACAGCTCGACCACCTCGATCACGCCCGGCACCGCCTTCAGGGCGGCGCGGCTCTGCGCGCTGATGTGGTACATGCCCGGCAGCTGGATCTCGACCTCCTTCAGGGGGTCGATCTCCACCAGCACGTGCACCTTGCCCTTGCCGCGCTGCAGGCGCTCCAGCATGCCCTTCAGGTTGGGAATCGGCCGGTCGTCGCGCACCACCACCTTGAGGCCGTCGGACACCGAGGCCACCGCCTCCTCCAGCGGCTTGATCTCCTGGCAGGTCAGGCGGGTCTCCTCGCCGTTACGCTGGGCGTCCACGGTCAGCAGAACCGGCTTGCCGGGCTCCAGCAGCTCGCGGTTGCCGGCCAGAACCTCGGAGAACAGCGTCACCTCGTAGCCGCCGGTGGCGTCCGACAGCTCGACGAAGGCGAAGCGGTTGCCGGACTTGGCGGTCTTCTCCTTCTTGCTGACGACGATGCCCGCCATCTTGTAGCGCGTCATCCCGCCGCGGCTCATCGCCTGGGCCAGTTCCGCCGACTTCACCACCTTCATCCGCCCCAAGGGGCCGGCAAAGGCGTCGAGCGGGTGCGCCGACAGATAGAAGCCGATGGACTGGAACTCGTGCTTCAGCTTCTCCAGCGGCTCCCAGTCCGCCACCTTCGGCAGTTCGGGCTCCTTCAGCCCACCGCCGCCCGCGAACAGGTTGCCGATGCCGCTCTCGCGCTCCGCCGCCTCGGCCTGGGCGTAGCGGATCAGCGTCTCCAGCGCGGCGTGCACCTGGGCGCGGTTGGGGTTGATGCCGTCGAAGGCGCCGGCACAGGTCAGGTTTTCGAGCTGGCGCTTGTTGATGGTCTTCAGGTCGAGGCGGCGGGCGAAGTCGAACAGGCTCCTGTACGGGCCGTTCTTCTGCCGTTCCTCCACCACCGCCCGCATGGCTGGCAGGCCGACGCCCTTCACAGCGGCCAGCGCGTAGCGCACCGCCTTCTCGCCGTTGCCGAGGTCCTCCACCGAGAAGATGGCGGTGGACTTGTTGATGTCCGGGGTGAGCAGCTTGATCTTCAGCCGCCCCAGCTCCTGCCGGAAGACGTTCAGCTTGTCGGTGTTGCCGAGGTCGAGCGTCATCGACGCCGCCATGAACTCGACCGGGTAGTTCGCCTTCAGGTACGCCGTGTGGTAGGCGACCAGCGCATAGGCCGCGGCATGCGATTTGTTGAAACCGTAGCCGGCGAACTTCATCACCTGGTCGAAGATCATCGACGCCTGGTCGGGATCGACGCCGCGCCCGGCGGCGCCGTCGCAGAAGATCTTCCGCTGGGCGTCCATCTCCTCCTTAATCTTCTTGCCCATGGCGCGGCGCAGCAGGTCGGCGCCGCCCAGCGAATAGCCGGACAGCACCTGTGCGATCTGCATCACCTGCTCCTGGTAGATCATGATCCCGAAAGTCTCCTTCAGGATCGGCTCCAGGGCCGGGTTCATGTAGTCGGGCGGCTCTTCCTTGTTCTTGACCTTGATGTATTTCGGGATGTTGTCCATCGGGCCGGGTCGGTAGAGCGACACCAGCGCGATGATGTCCTCCAGCCGGTTCGGCTTGAGCCGCCGCAGCACGTCGCGCATGCCCGAGCTTTCGAGCTGGAACACGCCGGTCGATTCCGCCCGCCCCAAGATCTCGTAGCTTTTCAGATCATCCAGCGGGACGGTGCTGAGGTCTGGCTTCTCGGGGATCAGGTCGACCGCCGTCTTCAGCACCGTCAGCGTCTTCAGGCCGAGGAAGTCGAACTTCACCAGCCCGGCCTGCTCGACGTACTTCATGTTGAACTGGGTGACCGGCATGTCCGAGCGCGGGTCTCGGTACAGCGGCACCAGCTCGTCCAGCGGCCGGTCGCCGATCACCACGCCGGCGGCGTGGGTCGAGGCGTGTCGGAACAGGCCCTCCAGCTTCAGCGCGATGTTGACGAGGCGTGCCACCGTCTCGTCGCCGTCGCGCGCGGCGCGCAGCATCTCCTCGCTGTCCAGCGCCTGCTGCAGCGTCACCGGGTTGGCCGGGTTGTTGGGCACCAGCTTGCAGATCTTGTCCACCTGCCCGTAGGGCATCTGCAGCACGCGCCCGACGTCGCGCAGCACGGCGCGCGCCTGGAGCTTACCGAAGGTGATGATCTGCGCGACGCGGTCGTAGCCGTACTTGTCCTGGACGTAGCGGATCACCTCTTCGCGGCGGTCCTGGCAGAAGTCCACGTCGAAGTCGGGCATCGACACGCGTTCGGGGTTCAGGAAGCGCTCGAACAGCAGGCCGAATCGCAGCGGGTCGAGGTCGGTGATGGTCAGCACCCAGGCGACGACCGAGCCGGCACCCGAACCGCGCCCCGGCCCCACCGGGATGTCATGGTCCTTCGCCCACTTGATGAAATCCGACACGATCAGGAAATAGCCGGGGAACTTCATCTTGATGATGACGTCCAGTTCGAACTCCAGACGTTCGAAGTAGGTCTTGCGCGTCTCCTCGCGCTGCTCCGCCGTCATGTCGGGCGTGTAGACGGCCTGCTTGAGACGCATCTCCAGGCCCTCGCGGGATTGGGCGCGCAGTTCCTCGTCCTCGGTGCGGCCCGCCTCGGTCGGGAAGGCCGGCAGGATCGGCTTGATCGGCTTCAGCAGGAACGAGCAGCGCCGGGCGATGGTGACGGTGTTGTCCACCGCCTCCGGCAGGTCGGCGAACAGCAGCCGCATCTCCTCCGCCGACTTGAAGCGGTGGTCGGGGGTGACCCGGCGGCGGTCGTCCTGGCTGATGTACGCGCCCTCGGCGATGCACAGCAGCGCGTCGTGCGCCTCATACATGTCCTCGGTCGCGAAGTAGCAGTCGTTGGTCGCCACCAGCGGCAGGTCGTGCGCGTAGGCGAGGTCGATCAGCGCCGGCTCGATGGCGTCCTCGATCGCCGAGAAATGACGGCCGTGGCGTTGCAGCTCGACGTAGAGCCGGTCGGGGAACAGCCGCTTCAGCCGTTCCAGCACCTCGACCGCAAGATCCTTCTGCCCCTCGCCCAGCAGCCGGCCGACCGAACCCTGCGGGCCGCCGGTCAGCGCGATCAGGCCGTCCGAACATCCCTCCAGCGCGTCCAGCGCGATCTGCGGGCCGGCCATCGGGTCCGACTCCAGGAAGGCCTTGGACACCAGCTTCATCAGGTTGCGGTAGCCGTCCTGGTTCTGGCAGAGCAGCACGAGCTGGTCCGGCGCCGCCGTGCCCTTGCCGGGCAGGCCGGGCTTGGCGTTGGCCGGGCCGACGCGGGTGATGCCCAGCACCGTGCCGATGATCGGCTGCACGCCCACGTCCGACGCCGCCAGCGCGAACTCCAGCGCGCCGAACAGGTTGCCGGTGTCGGTGACCGCCACCGCCGGCATGTGCTGCTTCGCGCAGAGCTTGACCAGCTCCTTGACCTTGATGGCGCCCTCCGACAGCGAGTAGGCGGAATGGACGCGCAGGTGTACGAAGTCGGCGTGCGGCATGGTCTCTGGTATGGATCCGGAACGGGGCCGGAGCATGCCGCACTTTCGCCGAAATTGCACCGGTGATATCAGGGGACCCAGTCCCCGCCTGAACGGGGTCGCCTGAGGAGCCCGCATGCGTCGCATCCGCGCCCGTCTCGACCTGCCCGGCCTCGCCCTGCTTGGCCTGGTCCTTCTGTCCGCCTGCCAGACCACGGAAAGCCCCCCGGCGCAGCGCACCGCCTACAACAGCGGGACCGGCCTAACCGCGCCCCTGTTCCAGCCACCGCCCGGCCGCAAGGTGGCGGAGCGCAAGGGCTGGATGGTCGAAGCGGTGGCCGGAACCATGGCCGAACCCGCCCATTGCCGGGTCTCCCGCCCCGACGACAGCGGTCCCACCCTCGCCTTCCACGCCGCCCCCGGCGTCTTCTCCGTGCTCATCGGCACGCCCAATCACCTGCTTGCGCCGGGCGCCGGCTACGACCTCGCCCTCGACTTCGATGGCGCCGCCTCCGAGTCCCACAAGGCGCAGGCCCTGGATTCCGATACGCTGGCCATCCGCATCCGCTCGCTGGATTACGAGGACATCACCGATGCCTTCGTGCGCGCCAGGAGCCTGGAAGTCTCCAGCCCCCGCCTGGGCGGGCGGATCGCCACCTTCCCGCTGGCCGGATCGAACTGGGCGGTGAATGCCCTCGACGAGTGCCGCCGGCTCAACACGCAAAGCTGAGATGCGTCCGCTCCACATCCTGCTCGCCGTTTCGGTGGCCGCCGTCTGGGGCTTCAACTTCGTCGCCATCAAGGTCGGGCTGCGGGACATGCCGCCCCTGCTGTTCACCGCGCTACGCTTCGTGCTGGCGGCGACGCCCCTGCTGGTGCTGGGGGTAAAGGGCGGTCCCCCGGTGGCGTGGCGCTACATACTGGGGATCGGCCTCGTCATGGGGGCGCTGCAGTTCGCGCTCCTGTTCGGCGGCATCGACGCCGGCATGCCCGCCGGCCTGTCGTCGCTGGTGCTGCAAAGCCAGGCGTTCTTCACGCTGCTGTTCGCCGCCCTGCTGCTCGGCGACCGGCCGGGGCCCCGCCCCCTCGTCGGCATGGCGGTGGCGTTTGCCGGCATCGGCCTGATCGCCTGGGAGATGCAGGCCGGCGGTTCCCTGCTCGGCCTCGGGCTGGTGATCGCCGCGGCGGTCGCCTGGGGTGCCGGCAACATCATCATGAAGCAGGCCAAGGCGCCCGACCTGTTCCGCCTGATGCTGTGGGTCAGCCTCGTGCCGCCGCTGCCGCTGTTCCTGCTGTCTCTCGGCCTGGAAGGGCCGGAGCGGATCGTCCAGGCGATCACCGGGCTGACGTGGCCGGGCTTCGCCTCGCTGGCCTACATCGCCGCGGGCGCCACGCTCTTCGGCTTCGCGAGCTGGGGCTTCCTGCTCCGCCACCATCCCGCAAGCCTAGAGGTGCCCTTCTCGCTGCTGGTGCCGATCTTCGGCATGAGTTCAGGCGCGCTGCTGCTCGGGGAAGACTTCAGCCCGGTGAAGGTCGCCGGTGCCGTGCTGGTGTTCGGCGGGTTGGCGATCACCGTGCTGAGGCGGCCGCAGGGACGGACGGCCCCCGCGGCCACACCCGGCCGTTAAACCAAGCGCCGTTAAACCAGATACTGCCTCAGGAACTCCACCGTGCGCGTCCATGCAAGCTTGGCGGCCTGCTCGTTGTAGCGCTCGGCCGAGGTGTCGTTGTTGAAGGCGTGGTTAACGCCCTCGTACATGTGGATCTCGTGCGGGACGCCGGCCTTCTTCAGCGCCTCCTCGTAGCCCGGTACACCGGCGTTGACGCCCTGGTCGAGACCGGCGTAATGCAGCAGCAGCGGCGCCTTGATGGAGCCGACCTGAGCCGGGTCGGGCGAGCGGCCGTAATAGACGACCGCACCCTTGAGGTCCGGTGCCTTGATGGCGAACTGGTTGACCATGCCGCCGCCCCAGCAGAAGCCCACCGCCCCGACCTTGCCGGACGAGTAGCGGTAGGACAGCAGGTAGCTCTGCGCCGAGACGAGGTTGTTCACCGTCTTGCCGGCATCGAGCTGGCCGATCATCTCGCGCGCCCGGTCGGCGTCCTGCGGGGTGCCGCCCAGCGGCGACAGCAGGTCCGGCGCCATGGCGACGAACCCTTCCGTGGCGAAGCGGCGCACCACGTCCTCGATGTGCGGGTTGAGGCCGCGGTTTTCATGGACGACGATCACCGCAGGCGACCGCTCCGCCGTCTTCGGCCGCGCCACATAGCCGCGCACATCGCCGGTGGCGCCCTGGAAGGTGACGTTGTCGATGGAGATGCGCGTATCGTTGGCGTCCACCATCGCCGCGCGGGCATAGTTCGGCTCGATGGCCGTCAAGATCGCCGGCACCGCTGCGGCGGAGCCCGCCAGCGCCGCCAGCCGTTCCAGGAACACCCGGCGCGGCAGCGGCGCATGCGTGTACTCGTCGTACAGCTCGATGATCTTCTGGTCCATGCAATCCCCCTCCCGTTCTTGGCTTCGGGGAGTGTGGGGTCTCCCGCGCCGGTCGGCAACGGCAGGGGGTCAGATTTCCACAGGATGCGGAATATGTTCGATCAGCACGCCTTCGCGCATTTCGAGCACGCGGTCCATGCGGCGCGCCAACTCAAGGTTGTGGGTGGCGATCAGAGCGCCGACGCGGGCCTTGCGGACGATCTCCGTCAGCATGGCGAACACGCCCTCGGCGGTGTGCGGGTCGAGGTTGCCGGGCGGCTCGTCGGCGATCAGCAGGCCTGGCGCGTTGGCCAGCGCGCGGGCGATGGCGACGCGCTGCTGCTCGCCGCCGGAC
>JAEYOB010000559.1 GCA_023412175.1 Pseudomonadota bacterium
TCATCACGGTGGGCACGCCGCTGGACCGGGCCGGCCGCGTGCGCACCGACATGATCGAGGCGGCCAGCCGGCAGGTGGCCGAATGCCTGCGCGACGGGGACATGGTGATCCTGCGCTCGACGGTGAAGCTGGGGACCACGCGCACCGTCGTGAAGCCGATCCTGGACGCCTGCGGCAAGCGCTTCGACATCGCCTTCTGCCCCGAGCGCACGCTGGAGGGGCAGGCGCTCGTCGAGCTGAACCAGCTCCCGCAGATCGTCGGGGCGGAGAGCGTGGAGGTGGCGGCGCGCGCCTCGCAGATCTTCGGCTTCCTGACGCCGACCACGGTGAAGGTCTCGACGCTGGAGACCGCGGAGCTGATCAAGCTGGTGGACAACACCTACCGCGACGTCACCTTCGCCTTCTCCAACGAGATCGCGCGGCTGTGCAACCACCTCGAGATCAGCGCGGTGGAGGTGGTGCGCGCCGGCAAGCTGGGCTACCCGCGCACCAACCTGCCGCTGCCCGGCCCGGTGGGCGGGCCGTGCCTGGAGAAGGACCCGCACATCCTCATCGAAGGGGCGCGCGAGGCCGGGGTCGAGTTGGAGATCACCGCCGCCGGCCGCCGCGTCAACGAGAGCCAGCCGACCGAGGTCGCGGGCTTCCTCCAGGACCTCGCCCGCTCCATGCAGGGCTTCCCGGCCGAGCCGACGATCAGCCTGATGGGCCTCGCCTTCAAGGGCCGGCCGGAGACGGACGATCTGCGCGGCACCATGGCCAGGCCGGTGTTCGACGAGCTGCGCGCCCGTTTCCCGGCCGCGCGCTGGCGCGGCTTCGACGCGGTGGTGGCGCCCGACCAGATCCGCGCCTTCGGCCTGGAGCCGGCAGCGAACATGGAGGGTGCCGTGCGCGGCGCCAACCTCGCGGTGATCCTCAACAACCACCCGGTCTTCACCTCCATGCCGCTGCCCGACCTCGCGAGCCGCATGGACCGTCCGGGCTTCATCTACGACTTCTGGAACAACTTCAACAGCCGCGAAGTCGACCTTCCCGAAGGCACCGCCTACATCGCCCTGGGTGGTCACGGGACGGCGCGCTTCGCGCACGCGGGGTGAGATCCATGGCCCATTATCTCGTGACCGGCGGCAGCGGCTTCATCGGCGCCGCGCTGGTTCGCCGTCTGCTGAACGACGGGCACCGCGTGCGCGTGCTCGACGACAATTCGCGCGGCCATCTCGGCCGGCTGGCGGGCATCGTCGATCATGTCGAGTTCATCGGCGGCGACATCCGCAACGCCGATACCGTGCGCACCGCGGTGCGCGGCACCGACGCGGTGCTGCACCTCGCCGCCGTCAACGGCACCCGGCACTTCTACGAGAAGCCGGAGGTGGTGCTGGACGTCGGCGTGCGCGGCATGCTGAACGTGCTGGACGCCTGCCGGGCCGGAGGGGTCGGCAACCTCGTCCTCGCCTCCTCGTCCGAGGCGTACCAGACGCCGCCCCTGGTGCCGACGCCGGAGGAGGTGCCGCTGGTGGTGCCGGACGTGCTGAACCCCCGCTACTCCTACGGCGGCTCCAAGCTGATCTCCGAGCTGTTGGCGGTGAACTGGGGGCGCACCGGCTTCGACCGCGTCGCCATCTTCCGCCCGCACAACGTCTACGGTCCCGACATGGGCTGGGAGCACGTGGTGCCGGAGTTCGTCCGCCGCGCCGTCGCCGCGCTGGCCCTCAGCCCGCAACGCGGGCCGGTGGCCTTCCCGATCCAGGGCGACGGCAGCCAGACCCGCGCCTTCGTGCACATCGACGACGCGGTGGACGGCATCGTCACGGTGATCGACAGGGGCGAGCATCTCGGAGTCTACCACGTCGGCAACCCCGAGGAGGTGGCGATCTCCGACCTCGCCCGGCAGGTGGTGGCCTGCTTCGGCCGCGAGGCGGAGATCATCGCCGGCCCGCCCGCCCCCGGCGGCACCGACCGCCGCTGCCCCGACATCGGCCGCCTGACGCGGCTCGGCTACCGGCCGCGCGTTCCCTTGGCGGACGGCCTGCCGGGCGTCGTCAACTGGTACGCGGAACGCGTCTCCGGCGAGGCGCCGCAGCGCGCCGCGGAATAGCGGGCTCGAAACATCGGGAAGCACAGTATGACCCTACACCAGGACAGCCGCATCTTCGTCGCCGGGCATCGCGGGCTCGTGGGTTCGGCGATCCTCCGGCGGCTTGCGGCGGAAGGCTTCTCCAACCTCGTCACCCGCACCCGCGACGAGCTGGACCTGACCGACCAGGCGGCGGTGCGCGCCTTCTTCGACCGCGCGGGGATCGAGCACGTCTTCCTGGCCGCCGCCAGGGTGGGCGGCATTCTCGCCAACGAGCGCCAGGGCGCCGACTTCATCCGCGACAACCTGCTGATCCAGACCAACGTCATCGACGCGGCGTGGCGGGCGGGCGTGAAGAAGCTGCTGTTCCTCGGCTCCTCCTGCGTCTACCCGCGGCTGGCCGAGCAGCCGATGCGTGAGGACTCGCTGCTGACCGGCCCGCTGGAGCCGACCAACAAGCCCTACGCCGTCGCCAAGATCGCCGGCATCGCCATGTGCCAGGCCTACCGCAAGCAGTACGGCTTCAACGCCATCTGCGCGCAGCCCGCCAACCTCTACGGCCCCGGCGACCATTTCGAGCCGGAGTCCTCGCACGTGCTGCCCGGCCTGATCCGCCGCTTCCACGACGCCAAGGTGGCGGGCGCGCCGAGCGTCACCCTGTGGGGCACCGGCACGCCGCGGCGCGAATTCCTCTACGTGGACGACATGGCGGACGCCTGCCTCCACCTCATGCGGCACTATGACGAGGAGGAGATCGTCAACGTCGGCAACGGCGAGGACATCGCCATCCGCGATCTGGCGGAGCTGGTGCGCGAGACCGTGGGCTTCATCGGCCGCATCGAGCGGGACCTCTCCAAGCCCGACGGCCACCCGCGCAAGGTGGTGGACGTGAGCCGGCTGACCGCCACCGGCTGGCGGGCGGGGACCGGCCTCGCCGAGGGCGTGCGGCAGACCTACGCGTGGTTCCTGGAGAACGGTGCCAGCCGGGCCATCGCCGCCGCGGCGGAGTGAGACGATGCCGGACGATGCCCTGATCCGCGCCCGTGCCGCCGTCCGGGCGGTCGAGGTGCCGCCGGCGGTGCTTCTGGTCGCCATGAGCTACTGGCCGGAGCCGGCCGGCAGCGCGCCGATGATGACCGACCTCGCCACCGCC
>JAEYOB010000639.1 GCA_023412175.1 Pseudomonadota bacterium
GGTCGTGACCCCCCCCCGCGCCGTGGCGGTCAGCGCCGCGGGCGCCGCCTCGGTGCGCGTCTCCGCCACCTTGGCCGGCGCGGCCGGCAACTCCGGGGCGGGTGTCAAGCTGCGGTTGGTGTCGGCGCTCGCCGGCGTGCGCTCCGAGGCGACGGTGGCCGCGGACGGCCTCTCGGCCGGCGCTGCCGCCGAGGCGGACGATAGCCTGTTGGCGCGCCTGCTGGACCGCATCCAGGCCCCGCCCCACGGCGGCGCTAAGGGCGACTATGTGCGCTGGGCGCGCCAAGTGCCCGGCGTGACCCGCGTGTGGGTTTACCCGCGCGAGTTGGGGCCGGGCACCGTCACCGTGCGGTTCGTGATGGACGACAAGCCCGACACCATCATCCCCACCGCGGACGAGGTGGCCGCCGTGCAGGCTCGCATCGAGGGCGATGACAGCGACGACGTGGACGCCCGGCCGGTGACGGCCGAGGTGTTCGTCGTGGCCCCCATCCCCCAGCCGCTCGACCTGACCATCGCCGGCCTGGTGCCGGGCAATGCCGCCACCCGCGCCGCGGTGGAGGCGTCCTATCGCGAGCTGATCCTTCGCGAGGCGGTGCCGGGAGGCACCATCCTGCGCTCGCATCTGACCGAGGCGATTTCCGCCGCCGCCGGCGAGCACGACCACCAACTGGTCGCGCCCGTGGCCGACGTGGCCCACGGCACCGGGATCATCGCTGTGCCCGGCACCATCGACTGGATCTGACCGCCGTGCGCGCCTCCGCCGCCGAATACCTCGCCCACCTCCAGGCGCTCCTGCCGCCCGGCGCCGCCTGGACACGCGAGCCCGACGCCGTGCTCACCCGCATCCTGGACGCCCAGGCGGCCGGCCTCGCGCGTGCCCACAACCGGGGCCTCGCCCTCCTGGAGGAAGCCGACCCCCGCACCACGGTCGAGCTGCTGGCCGAGTGGGAGCGCATGTGCGGGCTGCCGGACGCCTGTTCGGCCGGTACCGCCGCCACCCTCCAGGAACGCCGCGCCGCCGTGCTGGCCCGCCTCACCGCCCGCGGAGGCCAGTCCAAGCGCTACTTCGTCGGGCTGGCGTCAGCGTTCGGCTATGCGGCGACTGTCCAGGAGTTCCGCCCCTTCCGCGCCGGCCGCGCCAGGGCCGGCCACGCCCTGACCAACACCGACGCTTGGCGCCACGCCTGGCGCGTGCATGTGGGCTCCGCCTCCATGCGTCCATTCCGGGCCGGCGCCTCGGCCGCCGGTGAGCCGCTGCGCCGCTGGGGCGACGCGGGCATGGAGTGTGTGATCCGCCGCCGCGCGCCCGCCCACACCCTGGTCACCTTCGCCTACACCCCGCCGCCCGCGCTGCTGGTGGATGGGGGCGACGTGATCGTTCTCGAAACCGGCGACGCAATCGAGGTCTGACATGGCAAACAAACGCATTGGGGATCTGCCCCTGTTGGAGGCTGCCGACATCGAGGGCGCCGACCGCATGCTCGCATGGGACGCCAGCCGCAACGGCGGCACCGGCGGCACTGTGAGCATCACGGTGGACGCACTGAAAGCCGCAGCGGCCGGCCTGCTGTACGCAACCGGCTCGTGGACGCCCGTGCTGGCACCCGGCGAGCACGCCTACACCATGCAGGCCGGCCGTTGGTCGCGGGTGGGCACGTCGATGACGGTATGGTTCGACGTTGTGCTGACGATGGTGGACCCGGCCGCCGCCGGCCACGTCAGCATCACCGGCCTGCCGGCCATCTCGCGCGCCGGTTTCACCTATTACGGCACCATCGCCGCCGGTCTCCGGGGTTCCCCAGGCGGCGCCTTGCGCCTCACGGCGCTGATCGAGCCTGGCACCGCCAGCATCACGGTGCTCGGTCCCGGCATCCTCGGCCCTCTGTCCATTGCCGAACAGGTGGAGGCCGGTTCGCGGCTTCGCGGCACCATCACCTACGAGGCTGCGGCCTGACCTCTGCACGCTCCGAAAAGGGTTGCACCATGCATCGCATCGACACTCCCGGCACCGCGCCCGTCCTGGCGGCGCCCTCGGCCCCCACGGGCGAGCCCGGCTACTTCACCAACGGCAACCCGGCCACCGGCAACGAGGCCACGGTCGTGGACGCCGATTGGCTCAACACCGTCCAGGAGGAGATCCTTGGCGTTGTGGAAGGGGCCGGCCTCGCCCCGAACAAGATGAGCCGCCGGCAGCTCCTTGAGGCCATCCAGCGCCTCACCGGCGTCCAGCTCGTCCGGACGCCGGTCAACCTCGTCCCTGCACTCGATGATACCGGCATCATCGAGACGCCGACATTGAAGGGCTCGCCCTACTACAGCCTGTACGGCATTCCCATGGCATCAGCGCAGTACCAGATCGGCACCACCGAAGCCATGGGCGCGCTGATCTACGACACCTCCATGGCCGCCGGCACCCAGCGCACCGTCCAGGCCGGCACACTGGCAACCGCCACCGCCTACTGGTGGCGCTGCCGGTATCAGGATGGCGAGGGCAACTGGAGCCTGTGGTCATTGCCCACCCGCTTCACCACCGCCGCCGTGTTCCAATATGTGCGCCGCCCATCCAATAGCAGCCCTGCCGAAGGCGCAGCCGGGCTCCCCCTCGCACCGACGCTGCAAAGTTCGGCCTTCTCGGTTTACGGCGGTTCGGACGGCCACGTTGCCAGCCAATGGCAGATCGCCAGTGACGCCGCCTGCACCAGCGTCGTCCATGACAGCGGCGACAGCAATGCACTGACCAGCTACGCCCTACCGGCTTCGGCCGGCTTGGCCGTGCAGACCTCCTACTATTGGCGCGTGCGGCACAGGGGGGCCTCGTTGGGTTGGAGCGATTGGTCGCCCGCAACCCGTTTCACGGTGGCGGCCCGGCCGGCGGCCCCCATCGCCATCAGCCCGCTCGATGGCGCGCAAGGCGTGTCGGCCACGCCCGTGTTTCAAAGCTCCGGCTTCAGCGTGGAGGGCGGTTCGGACAGCCACGTTGCCAGCCAATGGCAGATCGCCACTGCCGCGGGGTTCACCGGGATCGTGCACGACAGCGGCGAGAGTGCATCGCTGACCAGCTACACCGTGCCGACCGCGGCCGTCCTGACCGCCTTGAACACGTACTATTGGCGGGTGCGGCACAAGGGCGCGGCGACTGGATACGGCGATTGGTCGGTCGCATCGGCCTTCACCACCTCGGCGCCGGCTGGGGAGCGGAGTTTTACCACACCGGGCATGGACATCTTCACCGTGCCGCCCGGCGTGACCTCCGTGTCGGTGGTGACCGTCGGCGGTGGCGCCCCTGGCGTGGCTCGCGCCAGCGGTGGTCAGGGTGGCGGGGGCGCCGCGC
>JAEYOB010000712.1 GCA_023412175.1 Pseudomonadota bacterium
GGTTCGGCCCGACTGGTCCGGCCGAATTCGTCGCGTGCGATCGGGCAGTCGGTCGAGACCACGGCCAAACCGCCGCGGACGGCCTTGACCGTCAGATCGTCGCAGCCCAGACCGCAGAACGGACACACGACGTCCCGGTGGGTCGCCATGGTTCAGCCTTCAATCGTATTTGATGTAGGCGAAGCGGAGATCGTCCCGCGGCGTTCCCTCCAGCGCACCACCCTCCTGGGCGGGCTGCCATTGGATCACCTCCTCGATCTTGCGGGCGAGTTGGAAGTCCTTGTCGGTGATGCCCTTGGCGGTGTGAGTCATCAGACGCACTTCCACCCAGGCATAGGAGACGGTGAGATCGGGATGGTGCCACGCGGCCTCGGCCAGATGGCCGACCGCGTTAACCACCATGAGCGTGCTCTTCCAGCTGTTGGTCTTGTATTTTCGACGGATCCAACCACCTTCGAGACGCCAGCGCGGCAGTATCTGCTTCAGACGCTCTTCGATCTCCGCGTCCGAATAGGCTGTTTCCTGCAATTCGCCCATGTCTTCCTCCCAGAAGATACGAAACATCCCACGCACCGAAAGAGGTATATACTATTGGGATGGGGCCTTTTTTTGATTCAAGATTATCATGACAAGAAAAGCGACGCAACTTTCCTTAAACAGAAGAGGTTATCATGCCTCGAGGCGTCGATTACTTAAGGGAGGTAAGGGTCACGGCACCCGCTCGGCTGCATCTCGGATTTGTCGATATGAATGGTGGTCTGGGGCGGCGGTTCGGCAGCCTCGGATTGACTCTCGACGGTATCGCCACGACCGTCCGCGCCCGCCCCGCCGACCGCATGCACGCCGTCGGCCCCTCGGCCGAAAGGGTGCTCGGCGCAGCGCGGCTGCTGTGCGAACGGTTCCGCTGGCCGGCCGGTGTCGAGTTGACGGTGGACGATGCCATTCCGGAGCATGTCGGCCTCGGCTCCGGCACGCAGCTCGGGCTGGCGGTCGGCGCCACGCTGGCGCAGTTGCACGGTCACCCCGTGCGGGCGCGCGAAATCGCCGCAACCCTCAAACGCTGCGCCCGCTCTGGGGTGGGGATCGGCGCGTTCAAAGACGGCGGCATCATCCTGGACGGCGGCCGCGGCGCCGGGCAGGAGCCCCCGCCCATCATCGCACGCATGCCGTTTCCGGAGCATTGGCGGGTTCTGCTGATCCTGCACCGCGACGGCCAGGGGCTGCACGGCAGCGCCGAAACCCAGGCTTTCCAGGCACTGCCGCCCTTTCCAGCGGAGGAAGCCGGGCACCTGTGCCGGTTGATGGTCATGTCGGCGCTGCCGGCGCTCGCGGAGGGCGACGCCGATGCCTTCGGCCGCGCCGTGGGGGAGCTGCAACGGATGGTGGGCGATCACTTCGCTCCCGTCCAGGGCGGTCGCTTCACCAGCGCCGAGGTCGCCGCCGCCCTTGCCTGGCTGGAGGCCGAAGGCATCCCCGGCATCGGCCAGAGTTCATGGGGGCCGACCGGTTTCGCAATCATCGGCGAGGCCGGACGGGCCGAGGCCCTGCTGGCGGCGGCAAAGCGGCGCTGGAAAGGACCGGCGCTGGAGTTTCGCCTGTGCCGCGGGCGCAACCGCGGCGCCGCCATTGAGCCGGCCTTGGACAGCGCGACGGTGCCGAGCACCTGAAACGGGAGGAGCACGATGGCTGCTGCACCCTACGTCCTGCACATGCTGACGCCGCTGAAGCACGTCAGCCCGTTCGACGTCAACATGGCCGCCGACGCCGGCCTGGATACCCTGTTTCCCTATACGGGCGTCGACGTCTCGGAGGTGGGCGCGATCACCCAGGATGCCATGTTCTCCCGCGATCCGGCCAACGCGGCGCGGACCGGTCTGTTCATTGGCGGGCGCGACGCGCTGGCGGCGCTGGAGATGATGGACATGGCGCGCAAGGCCATGTTCCCGCCCTTCACCATCTCGGTCATGGTCGATCCGTCCGGCGCCTTCACCACGGCGGCCGCGCTGGTCGCCGTCGTCGAGCGCGCATTGCGCCGCACCGGCGTCGATGGGCTCAAGGAACGGAATGTCCAGGTCTACGGTGCGACCGGTGTGGTCGGCGGCGTCGCAGCGGTCATCGCGGCGCTGGCCGGCGCTCGTGTCACCCTGGTCAGCCACCGGGGCCTGCCGCCGGTGCAGACCAAGGCCGACGCCTTCCACCAGCGTTTCGGTGTCGAACTCGCCTGCGCCGACGCTCCTGACGACGCTGCAAAGGAGGCGCTGCTGGCCGATGCCGAGGTGGTCTTCGCCTGTGGTCGCGCCGGAATGCAGATCCTGTCGGCACGTCACCTCGCCGTGGCCGGTCGCCTGCTGGCCGCGGCCGACATCAACGCGGTGCCGCCCTCCGGGATCGAGGGTGTCGCAGCCAAGGACGACGGCGCCCCCCTGCCCGGCGGACGCGGCGTCGGCATCGGCGCGCTGGCGGTCGGCAACGTCAAGTTCCGCGTCCAGCACAGCCTGCTGCAACGCCTCGCCGAAACGAAAAACGCGGTCTACCTGGACTTCCGCGAGGCCTACGATGCCGCCCGCCAGCTTGCCGGCTGAGCGCCCGGATGTCGTCGTCGCGGCGCTGTCGGCGCGCGCCCTCGCCGCCGCTGCGCGGCGGATGGGCTTGCGGCCGGCGGCCATCGACCTGTTCGGCGACAGGGACACCCGGCTCCTCGCGGATCCCTGCGTCCGGCTTCCCTCCGCCGCGATGCGCATCGATGGCGACGCCTTGCTGGAGACCCTGGGGCGGCCGGAGTTGCGGGGCGTGCCGCTGGTCTACGGATCCGGCTTCGAGGACGATCCGCAGCTCCTGGCGCGCATCGCTGAAGACCGGCCAGTGCTCGGCAACCCGGCAAAGCTCGTGGCGGAGGTCAAGGACCCGTTCGCCTTCGCCGCGTTGCTGGGCCGGCTCAGCATTCCGCACCCGCCTGTGGCGCAGACCTTGCCCGGACCGGGTGACGGCTACCTGCTGAAGCGGATCGGCGGCAGCGGCGGGAGCCATGTCGCTCTCGCCACAAGCACCGTGGCCCCGCCGGGATGGTACTTCCAACGCCGGGTGCGGGGCACTCCCGTGTCGGTTCTGTTCCTCGGCGACGGGCGGCGCGCCATGACCGTCGGATTCAGTCGGCATTGGGCCTCGCCTTCGGCGTGCGCGCCTTACCGTTACGGCGGCGTCGCTGCACCTCTGCTGCTGCCGCGGACGCTGAGCGGGCCGCTCTCTGCCATGGTGGCCCGACTGGTCGAGGCGCTGGGACTGGTTGGGCTCAACAATGCCGATTTCCTGGTGGCCGGCCCGGTCATCCACCTGCTGGAAGTGAACCCCCGACCGGGCGCCTCGCTGGACGTGTTCGACCGGCAGCCGATGCCGCCCCTGTTCGGTCTTCACCTGGATGCCTGTGCCGGCCGCCTGCCCGAGCGGTTGCCGTCCCTGCGCGGGTGCCGGGCGGCGGTGGTCCATTACGCGGCCGGTCCTATCTCCATCGGCGAGGATGTCCGCTGGCCGGACTGGGCAGCCGATCTTCCCCCCGTTCAGGCGCACATCGAAGAGGGG
>JAEYOB010000719.1 GCA_023412175.1 Pseudomonadota bacterium
CCCTTGGGCACCCGGCGTGGGTGCTCCTTCCCTATGCGCCGGATTGGCGCTGGCTGTTGAGACGGACCGACAGCCCGTGGTATCCCACGCTGCAGTTGTTCCGCCAGCCCGCCCTCGACGATTGGGCCAGCGTGATCGCCCTGGTCGCCGCCCGCCTCGCAGACGTCGCATCCGGACGCCTTCCGCTTCTCGACATGGATCGCGCATGAAGATCGTTTTCATCCACCAGAACATGCCGGGGCAGTACAAGCACCTGGCGGCGCGCCTTGCGGAGAACGACGGAAACCAGGTCGTCTTCATCACCCGGCGCAAGAACGTCGAGATCCCGCGGGTGCGCAAGATCCTCTACGAGACGACGCGCGCGCCGAACCCACAGATCCATCCGTATCTGTTCCGCACCGAAGATGCCGTGCTGCACGGACAGGCGGTGGTGCGCGTGCTGATGGACCTGCGCCGCGACCAGTTCATCCCGGACATCATCATCGGCCATCCAGGATGGGGTGAGATGTTCTTCGTGAAGGACATCTTCCCGACGGTGCCGGTGCTCAGCTATTGCGAGTTCTATTACCGGGCCCGCGGCGCCGATATGGATTTCGATCCGTCCGCCCCTCCGGAAGTCGACTCCATCCTGCGCGCCCGCGCCCGCAGCACGCATCTGCTGCATGCCCTGGAATCCTGCGACCAGGGCATTGCGCCGATGCAATGGCAGCGCAGCGTCCACCCTGCGATCTACCACGACAAGATCAACGTGGTGCACGACGGCATCGACACCAACACGCTGCGGCCGGACGAGAACGCCAGCTTCACCCTGCCGAACGGCGAGGTCCTCACCCGTCGCGACGAAGTGGTGACCTATGTGGGCCGGAACCTGGAGCCCTATCGCGGCTTCCCGTCGATGATGCGCGCCCTGCCCCACATCCTCGAGGCGCGGCCGAACGCTCGCGTGCTCATCGTCGGCGGGGACGAGATCAGCTACGGATCGGGACCGAAGGACGCGCCGAACTGGCGCGAGAAGATGCTCGCCGAGGTGCCCGTGGACACCAACCGAGTCCACTTCCTCGGCCGCATCCCGTACGGTCCGTTCATCAACATGCTGAGGATCTCGGCGGCGCACATCTACCTGACCTACCCGTTCGTCCTGTCCTGGTCGATGCTGGAATCCATGTCGCTCGGCTGCGTCGTCGTGGGCTCACGCTCCAAGCCGGTCGAGGAGGTCATCCGCGACGGCGAGAATGGCCTGCTGGTCGATTTCTTCAATCCCGAGGAGATCGCGCGCCGGGTGGTGGACGTACTGTCGGACCGCAGTTCCTTCATTCCGATCAGCCAGAACGCCCGGCGGACCGTGGTTCGGAAATATGACCTCGCCCTCTGCCTGAAGAAGCAGATGGAGATCATCAATTCCATGACGCGGAAGGGCCGGTGAACGCGAACGCCGAACTTCCACTGCTCGCCCTCGCCGACCGGATCCCGCGGGACGCCCGCCGGATTCTCGAATTGGTGCCGCCCGGCCGGACCACCGCCGGGCGATTCCGGCAATGGAACCCCGAGGCCGCATACCTGACGCTGGAGTGTGATGGAGCGGCGCCACAGCCGGCGGTGATCCGTGACGCCAGCGCCGCGCATGGCCCCTTCGACGCCGTGATCCTGCATGCCCCTGCTCTCCTGCCGGATCCGCTCCGTCTCTTCGAAGCGCTTGCCGATGCGCTGGGCAACGGCGGCGCGCTGCTGGTCCTGACCGCCGCCCCTGGCCCGTCGTGGGCGCCCGAGCCTCGGGCTATGGCCACCATCCTGTCGGCCGCGGCTCTCATCCCCGACCTGATGAGTCCGGTTGGAAATACCCAGGCGGTCATCGTGCGGGCGGTCCGCGCGGCGGACGGACTCCGCAGGATGTTCATCCGCGCCATGATGCTGAAGCCGGCCGCCGCGGTGAACGACAAACGCATCCTGGAGCCGCTGGCGTTCCAGGCCACCCTGCCCGGCGTCACCGTGCAGGCCGAAGTGCGGCAGATCGGCGCCGTTACGGCCAACGAGCAGCGCAGTGCACGGGTCGCAGTCCTACAACGCTCCATCCTCACCCGAAGCGACCTGTCGATCCCGCGCACGCTGCTGGCCCGCGGCTACATCATCGTCGCCGAGTTCGACGACCACCCCATGGTCTGGCCAACCATCGCCGAGAACGATCACATGACGTTCCGTGCCGTTCACGCGGTGCAGACGTCAACGGGCGTCCTGGCCGACGTGCTGAGCCCCTTCAATCCCGAGTTGGAGATCTACCCCAACCAGATTGCGGCCGCCCCGCCGCCCCGCCCGCCGCGCGGGGATGGGCCGGTCCGCGTGTTCTTTGGCGCGCTGAACCGCTCCGACGACATCAGGCCCCTGATGCCCGTGATCAAGGAGGCGATCCGGCGCTACGGCGACCGCCTGGCTTTCGAAGTGGTCTTCGACAAGGGGCTGTTCGACGCATTGCCGACAGAGGCCAAGAGCTTTACGCCACTGTGTCCCTACCCTGTCTACCTGGACCGGCTGCGCCGGTGCGATCTGGCGCTGCTGCCGCTGGCGGACACCACGTTCAACCGCTGCAAATCGGACCTGAAGTTCATCGAGTGCGCCGCGAACGAGGTGGTGGCGCTGGCCAGCCCCTGCGTCTATGGGGCGACGGTCCATGACGGCGAGACCGGGTGGCTGTTCCGCTCACCCGAGGAGTTCCGCGAACGGCTTTTCCTCCTCCTGGAGGATCCCGCCCGGCGCGCGGCGACGGCGCATCAGGCCCGCGCCTATGTGCTGAGTGAGCGGCTGCAAGCTCAGCATTTCCGGCGGCGCCAGGAATGGTACTGGTCGCTGGTCGAGCGCAAGGCGGAACTGGACGCCGCCCTTTACGCCCGCGTGCCGGGGTTGCGTCCCTGACCTCCGTCAGACGGTGAGTGCAAGTTCCTTCTCCGCACTGGCCACGCCGATCGCCGGACGGCGGACACCCGCCACCTCTTCATACAGTGACTCGTAGCGGCCGATGATGGCGGGAAGCGAAAACTGCTCCGCGATGCGCGCCCGCGCCTGACGCCCCAGCTCGCCCCGACGTTCGGCGCCAGCGAGGATCAGGGTGCGCCACGCCACCACCATCGCCGTAGGATCGCGCGCCGCGACGATCAGCCCTGTTTCGCCGACGATGGGAGCCGCATCGCCCACGTCGGTGCTGACGCACGGCACCCCACACGCCATCGCCTCGCCGAGAACATTGGGAAAGCCCTCACCGAAGGCCGAAGACAGGGTGACGATGTCCAACCCCGGCAGCAGCGTGTCCATATCCTTCCGCTCGCCCAGCAGGTGGACATGCCGCTCAAGCCCGCACGCGGCGATGCGGCTCACCAGCCACTGGTTGCTCGCGGTCAGGCCGCGCCCGATGAGGACGAAGCCCACGTTCGGCTCTTTTCCGATCAGGTCGGTGGCGGCCGCCAGAAAAGTCAGGTGGTCCTTCATGGGATCGAAGCGCGCCGGCAGACCGATCAGCACGGTGTCGTCAGCTACCCCCAGTTCAGCCCGCAAACGCCGGCGCGCAGCGCCGTCGGGCCGGTAGCGGGTCAGGTCGAACCCGTTCTGGATCAGCTTCCACACGCGCGGCCGGTAGCCGTAATCCTCATGCACGCGGCGGCCGGTTTCCGAATTGATGATGACCGCATCGGGGGCCGGCGACAGCTTTGCCAGCAGCCGGGGCAGCGGCCGCGACATCCAGCGATAGTCCTGCATGTTCATGTCGGAACAGCGGACGTTCCACAGGATGTGCGGCACCTTCGCAATGTGGCCGGCGGTCATGCCCATGAGGTCGGCATGGTAAAGCCACGTCTGCAGGATCGTCGGCCGCCTTTCGCGCAGCAGGTCGATCAACCGCACCAGTCCCAACGGGTTCGCCACGCCGCGACGCATGCCCAGCGAGATGGTCGAGGTTCCCGACCCGGCGACCTCCTCGCCGATGGCACCCAGTTCCGTCATCGACACGACGGTGTTGTGGAAACGGTGGCGGTCCATCCCGGCGACGAGGCGGGCGAGCATGCGTTCCGCACCACCCGTCTGCAATCCGGTGATGAGATGGATTATCGAGATCACGTCGTACCCGCCGCTGCCCAAAAAGGATTACTCCGTGCGGACTTTTCCGGCAACGGGCCTCCCGGTCAAGGTGGAAGCGTAAGACAACCGCGCGTCATCTTGAGATTCCACTACGAGGATGGACATCGTTATGCGGCCCGCAATTCGACCTGCGAACCCGAAGCGCCGGGAGGGAGAAGGGGCTTCGCCTACCGCCGTGCGTGCGCCGCCTCGGCGAGCCAGAGCCGCAGGCGCATGCGCGGACCGGGGGGCGGCACCGGCTCCAGCCAGCCGGACAGGTCGCGGCCGATGTAACGCGACAGGCTCTCGATCTTGGGGCGGTAGAGCTGATCGAGGTAGCGGCGCAGGCTGGGGCGCATCTCGTAGCCGGGGCCGGCGTTGTGCGGAGCGCGCAGGCCCTCCTCCGGCAGCGTGTCGAAGAAGCCGGGATCGATGCTGATGTGCGTCGCGCACCGCTTCAGGACAGCCCTGGGGTCGGCGAGAATATCGTCGAACAGCTCGACGTGGAGCTGCTCCTGCGGATAGGCGGCGCGCCATGCGCGCAGGCATGCCTCGTAGTCGCCGCGCCTAAGCGACCCTGCGGCGTTGAAGTGGTCGATGAACCAGGTGTCGGAGGCTTCCTCGATCGTCATCTCGGCCCGCGGCAGCGCCATCAGCGCCGACGACCAGGCCCGCTCGATCGGGTTGCGCATCAGGTAGATCAGCCGGACGTCGGGAAACTCCCGCCGCACCTCGGCGATCACCTCCGGCGGCAGGATGGCGTAGGCCGGCGTGATCTCGCCTGCCTTGCGGTCGGCGGGAGCCGCCGCGAACTGCGCGCGGTACCAGTCCAGTCCACGGTCGCGGTGCCGGTCCCAGAAATGCAGTTCCTTCTCGGCCGTCAGAAAGACGCCAGGATGCTTGACGAGGTTGAAGTATAACCAGGTCGTGCCGGCCTTCTGCGCGCCGATCCCGAGGAAGTGCAGCATGTCGATGGATCCGGTCGGTCAGAGGACGTCGGCGAAGGCGGGGCGGCAGCGCGCGAACCAGAGCGCCCCGGCCCAGGCCACCAGCAGCGCCACCACACTGTACGCGGCGAGTTGCCACCAGTCGGGCAGGACACCCCAGATCAGCAGCGCACGCGCCTGCTCCACCGGGACGGTGATGGGGTTGAGGAACAGCACGGGCCTCAGCCATTCCGGCACGGCCGACGGCGGCGTCAGGATCGGACTGAGAAACAGCAGCACGGTGACCAGCGGCTGCACCGCCTGTCCGATGTCCCGGACGAACACGCCCGTCGCCGACAGGAACCACGTCAGCCCCAGCACCAGGGTCGCGAAGGGAACGAGCACCAGCGGCAGCAGCACAACGGTCCACGGCACCGTCCCGTGCATGATGATCGAGATCAGCAGCAGCACGATCAGGCTGATCGCTCCGTGGAACAGCGCCGACGTGATGACGCTCCACCCCAGTACCTCCAGGGGGAACACCACGCGCTTGACGAAATTGACGTTGCCGATCACCAGATTGGGGGCGCGCGTCATGCACTCCGCCATGAAGGAGTGCATGATCAGCCCGACGAACAGAACCAGCGCAAAGTCGGCAGGACTTTCCCCCAATTGCATCGAACTGCCCGGCGGGCTGGCGCTCGTCCAGCGCACCTTGAACATGACGCCGAACACCAGCGTGTACAGCGTCAGCATCAGGAGCGGTGTCAGGAACGACCACAGGACGCCGATCATCGACCCCTTGTATCGGCCGGCAATGTCGCGCCACGTCATCTGGCGGATCAGGTACCAGTTCCGGATCAGGCCGATCGGGATCATGGTCAGGCTATGGAACACGGAAGGACTCGGCTGTTTTCAGAACGCGTGCCGGCAGGGCGCCTGCGCGAAGACGGCAGCACATTAGCCACCGGACGGGCCGATGGGAAGCACCGGCTTCCCAGACCCCGCGGCGGGATGTCCCCACCGCCGCGCGCGCCAGCGAAACCTGTGGCATTGCGCCTTGCAAAACGACTATCGTGCGGCCTTCCTACGCCCTTGTTTCGCGAGTGATCATGTTCACATCCGTCATGGCGCGGCTGCGCCGGATCCGGCACGAAATCGCGGAAACGCGAACCCTGGTCGGCGACATGCGGGTCCAACTCGCGGAGACTCGGCAACTGGCCGGCGATGTCCGCGTGACCCAGGTGGGCGCGCTCTACACGCTGCAGCCTAGCGTCGGTCCGGAGGACTACGGCCCTGCATTCCGCGGCAACCGGCAGGCCGTGGCGTGGGCCTACCTCAAGGGCAGCGGCATCGAGGTGGGCGCGCTGCATCAACCGCTGGCCGTGCCGCCGGGCGCGCATGTGCGTTACGTCGACCGCATGTCGGCGGCCGACCTGCGCACCCACTATCCGGAACTGGCCGACCTGCCGCTGGTGGACGCCGACGTCGTGGACGACGGACAGACGTTGACCACCTTCGCCGACCGTTCGGTGGATTTCGTCATCGCCAACCATTTCCTGGAGCACTGCCCCGATCCGATCCGGACCATCGGCAACCTGTGCCGGGTCACGCGACCGGGCGGCGTGATCTACATGGCGGTGCCGGACATGCGGTACACCTTCGACCGCGACCGCCCCTGCACGCCGATGGAGCACTTCGTCGCCGACCACGAAAAGGGCCCCGAGATCTCGCGCCGTGGGCATTTCGAGGAGGTGGTCCAGGTCGTCGAGCAGAAGGCCGGCCAGGAGGCAGTGGACCGCGTCGAAGATATGCTGGCGATGGATTACAGCATCCATTACCACACCTTCACGCACCACTCGCTCCTGGAGTTCGTCACGGCCGTGCAGAAGCGATACGGGATGAACTTCGAGATCGACTTCGCCATGCGCAACGGCATGGAAAGCATCCTGGTCCTCCGGGTCCAGTGACCGCCGTCCGGACATCATGACACTCGACGTCTTCTGTGTTTACGGTGCGCCCAACGAGGCGCACATGCGCACCATTCAGATCCCGGCACTCCAGGCCCAGGTGGCCCAGGGCGTGGATCTGCGGCTGCATGTGCTCAATTACGCCGACGACCGCCCGCTGCTGGCCGACGCCGGTGGCGCTGGGCTGGACGTGACCGACTGGTCGGCCGGGCGCGAGCCGCGGCAGATCGGCTTCGGCGAGGCGGTCAACCACCTGTTCGAGAAAAGCCGGCCGGAAGGCCGCTTCCTGCTGGTCAACCCGGACAGCCTGCCGGTCGGCGACTGCATCCCCCGCCTGCTGGCGCGCCACGACGCCGAAAAGCCCGGCATCGTCGAGGCTCGCCAGTGGCCGATGGAGCACCCGAAGGAATATGATCCCGCCACGGGCGAGACGCCCTGGGCATCGGGAGCCTTCCTGCTGATCGACAGCGCGGTGTTCGGCGCCATCGGCGGCTTCGACCCCGTCTATTTCCTGTACTGCGAGGACGTCGATCTCAGCTGGCGCATGTGGCTGGTCGGGTCGCGCGTGCTCTACGAGCCCGAGGCGCTGTGCATGCACTTCACCGGGGCCCTCGGCTACCGGGAAGACCGCTTCTATTACGAACATTATTTCTCGAGCCGCAACTACATCGGCATCGCCTACAAGTTCTTCGGCGAGGAGGGCGAGAGCAAAGCCCTGGACCATTTCCGGGCGACCGGCTACCCGCCGGACTTCAAGCGCCGGGTCCTGGACGACTATGCCGCCCTCAAGGGCCGCATCGTCCGCCATCCGGGTCCGCTGACGTCGCCGCACGTCAAGATCCTCGGCTTCAACCGTTACCACGAGTTCCGCCAATGAAAGTCTTCGTCTTGTGCCGGTCCGAAGAGGTCGCGCGGCAGTGGCGGGAGCGCGGCGCCCTCTACGAGGGCATCGAGATCGACACCGGCGTCGGCTACTCGTCGTTCTACACCTACATCAACGAGGTGATTGGCCGCGGCGGTGACGCGGCGGCGGTGATCTGCCACGACGACGTCTGGTTCGGCACCGAGTTCGCCCGCCTCGTCGGCGAACTGGTGGCCGATCTGGACCGTGACTGGCCGAACTGGGGCGTCTGCGGCAATGCCGGCGTGCAGTGGGACGGCGGCGCCACCTACCGCCATCTCTACGACCCGCACGGCGGCCCGCAGCGGGCGGCCGGCAGCAAGCCGGCGCTCGGCATCGACGGCAACATGATGCTGCTGAACCTGCCGCGCATCCGGGAAGCGGGCGTGCGCGTGCCGGAGCTGGGCGGATTCCACGGCTACGACTTCATCCTCTCGCTGGAATGCCTGCGCGGCGGGCTGGCGGTGCTGGTGGACCAGCGCCTGCTGACCATGCACCTGTCGAAGGGCGACGGCGGCGGCTTCGACTCGTTCGGCCGCAGCGAGACGTTCCAGCGCTATTTCGGCGAGCGGTTCATCAACAACCACCTGTGCACGATCAATGGCCTGATCGACACCAGCGGCGCCGTCTCCTACGACTACGTCGCCAGCCCCGGCGCCCGGACCGCGCAGGCGGACGTGATCCGGCTGTTCGACAACGCGCTGGCCTCGGCCCGGCGCGACCGCCGCCCGGTGGTCACCATCGTCTGCCGCACGCAGCTGAACCGGCCGGAAATGCTGACCCGCGCGGTGACCTCCTTCGCGGTGGCCGCCAACGAGGCGCCGGATCTGGTGCACCTCGCGGTGCGGATCGTCTCCGACCGGCCGGCGGAGCAGCTCGACGCGGAAATGGAGCGCCTCAAGGCGCTTGCCCCCGCCCTCGACCTCGAAGGCTGGCACCTGACGGTGCGCGAAGGCCGGCATTCGCGCGTGGACCTGCTGCTCGGCGCCATCGAGCGGGCGGAGGGCGATTATCTCTGGTTCGTGGACGACGACGACTTCGTGGTTCCCGCCAGCTTGCGCCCCATCGGCCGTGCCGTGCAGGCCGGGCGGCCGTTCCTCGTCGTCGGCAATTCCTCGCATTACGACGAGGAGTGGAGCAACGGCGACGGCCCGCGCACGCTGAAGTCCAGCCGCTTCGCCCGCACGCTGCCGGCCGGCGGCGTGTTCACCGCGCTGATGGGCGACAACGCCACGCCGATCTGCTCGATCCTCTTCCCCGCGTCGGTGATGCGCGAACGCATCGCCGACGTGCGGGCGCGCGGCGACTATTACGAGGATTTCTTTTTGCTGCTGCGCGCCCTGACGGCGCACGGGGTCGAGGTTCTGCCGATCAACGCGACCTTCTGCGGCATCTCCGTCCGCGGCACGGAGAACACCATCGGCGCCGTGGACCGGTCGCGCTGGCACCTGTCCTACGCGACCTTCATGGGTGAGCTGCTGAGCCGCGGCGACGACACGCCCTTCATGTGGCAGCTGGCGAGCCGCCAGTCCCAGGTCCCCGCCTACGCGGCCATCACGGCCGGGGCCGCAACGGTGCCTTGGTCGGTGCGGCGCGCCATCCAGATCGCCTACGCGGCGCGTGCCGCGGTGCGCCTCGTCCGCCGCCCGCGGGAGGCCGTCGAACTGGCGCGCCGCTTCGCCGCCAAGGCGCGCACCGACGGGCTGAAATCGGCGCTCATCGCGCTGGTCAACTTCAGCAGCCGGATCTGAGAATGCGCCACGCCATCATCGTCACAGCGGAGGAGAGGCCGTTCGACCTGACCGCGGGCAGGGCTTATTGGCAGGCCCTCGCGGCTTGGCTGGTCGCGGCCGGCGAACGCGTGACTGTGGTGGACGCCCGGCCGGACGGCGAGCCGGCGTTGGACCTGCCCCCAGAGGTCGAGTGCGTGGCTCTGGCGCCCTGCCCGCTGCCGGTACTGAGCGTCGGCCGCGAGGCGGAACTGGCCCACGCCTGCGACCTCCACCTCGCCCAGACCGGATTCGACGTGGTCCATGCGGCCGAGCACGGCGGCGCCCTCTACTACGCCCTCCTGGCGCGCGGCCAGGGCCTGCGCCACCTCGCCACCCGGTTCGTCGTGCATCTGCGCGGCCCGAGCCGCTGGCGCCTGGAAACGTCGGGCGCCATGCTCGACCGGCTGGCCGATCTGGAAGCCGACCACATGGAGCGCAAGGTCGTCGCCCGCGCCGACCAACTGATCGCCCCGACCCGCATCCTT
Organism: Pseudomonadota bacterium; assembly: GCA_023412175.1. Taxonomy (GTDB): domain Bacteria; phylum Pseudomonadota; class Alphaproteobacteria; order Azospirillales; family Azospirillaceae; genus Azospirillum. The sequence goes on from JAEYOB010000719.1 coordinate 10,153, forward strand.
CCGGCCTGGATGGAACAGCGCGGCTGGCGGATGCCGGCCGCCGTCACCACGGCACAGCCGCCGCTGACCGTCGATGCACCGGCCACAGCGCCGGCCCCGGTCGGCTGGGCCTATGTCGGTCGACTCGACCATGTCTCGGGACTGGGCGTCTTTCTGGACGCGCTGGACCGCCTGCACCGCGACGCCGCCGGCACGACGCTGCCGCCGGTGTCCCTCATCGTGCCGGAGGAAGGCCCCGGCCTCGCCGCAGCCCGCGAGCGGCTTGCCCGAATCGGCATCGAGGCGGACCTGGAAATCGTCGGCAGCCTGGGCACCCTGATGAATGCCCTGGTTCGGCG
>JAEYOB010000734.1 GCA_023412175.1 Pseudomonadota bacterium
TCGCAGGGGAGGGGGCAGAACGGCGGAGTTCCCTCCCCTGCGAAGCGGGGGAGGGTTAGGGTGGGGGCACGCGCCCCCTACGCCTCCTCGCTCTTCTCGAACAGGTAGTCGATGTCGCCGCCGTCCAGCGCCCCGGCCAGACTGCCGGTGCCCTCGATGGTGGCGGCGCTGAGGCTGCCCTTGCGGCGTTGCAGGTCGAGGATGCGCTCCTCCACGCTGTTGGCGGCGATCAGCTTGTAGACGAAGACCGGCTTGTCCTGGCCGATGCGGTAGGCGCGGTCGGTGGCCTGATCCTCGGCGGCCGGGTTCCACCACGGGTCGTAGTGGATCACCGTATCGGCCGCCGTCAGGTTCAGGCCGCGCCCACCGGCCTTCAGGCTGATGAGGAACACCGGCACCTCGCCGGCCTGGAAACAGCGCACCGGCTCCGCCCGGTCGAGCGTGCGGCCGGTCAGCTCGACATACGCGATGCCGGCCTCCTCCAGTTCCACCTTGATAAGGTCGAGCATCGAGGTGAATTGCGAGAACACCAGCACACGCCGGCCCTCCGGCACCATCTCGTGCAGCATCTCGACAAGGCTCTCCAGCTTGGCGCTACGTGCCCTGCCGCCGGACGCCACCTTCACCAGACGCGGGTCGCAGCAGACCTGCCGCAGCTTCAGCAGCGCGTCGATCACCGTGATGGCGTTGCGCGACAGGCCGCTGGCGGCGATGGCCGCGCGCACCTTGTCGTGCACCGACAGGCGGATGGTCTCGTAAAGGTCGCGCTGTTCGCGCCCGAGGTCGATGCGGCGGATCACCTCGGTCTTCGGCGGCAGCTCCTTCGCCACGGCGGCCTTGGTCCGGCGCAGCAGGAACGGCTTGGTCCGGCGCAGCAGCAGCGCCGCGCGGGTGGTGTCGCCGCGCTTTTCGATAGGCGTGCGGAATCGCTTCTGGAACGTCTTCCGATCGCCCAGCAGGCCCGGCATCAGGAAGGCGAACTGGCTCCACAGCTCGCCCAGATTGTTCTCCACCGGCGTGCCGGACAGGCACAGGCGGTGCCGCGCCTGGAGCTGGCAGACGGCGCGCGTCGCCTTGGAATCGGGGTTCTTGATGGCCTGCGCCTCGTCGAGCACCAGGAGGTGCCACTGGAGGCCCTTCATCAGCTCGATGTCGCGGGCGACGACGCCGTAGGTGGTCACCACGATGTGCGCCGAATCCACGTCACCGCGCTTCTCGTGCCGGTCCAGCCCATGGAGGACCAGCACCTTGAGGTGCGGCGTGAAGCGCTTCGCCTCGTCCACCCAGTTGGGCACGAGGCTGGTCGGCACGACGACGAGACAGGGATCGGTGAGCCGCCCAGCGTCGTGCTCGACCGCCACGTGGGCCAGCGTCTGCGCCGTCTTGCCCAGGCCCATGTCGTCGGCGAGGATTCCGGCGACATTGCTGGCGCGCAGGCTTTGCAGCCACGCCACGCCGGTCTGCTGGTAGTCGCGCAGTTCGGCCCGGAAGGACGCGGGGATGGCGACCTCGGGCAGCGCCGCGGTCTCGCGGATGCGGGCGAGATAGGCGTCGATCTGCGCGCTCTCGTCCGGGCGGCGGGCGATCAGGTCGTCGATGTCGAGCAGCGTGTCGGCCTCGGCGATCGGCACGCGCAGCGTGTCGTCCACCCGCCGGGCGCCCTCCAGCATGGCCTCCAGCACGCTCAGCAGCCGCTCCACCCGGTCGGCGGGCAGCACCAGCACGCTGCCGTCGTCGAGCACGATGTGGGCACGGCCGTCGATGACGCGCGCCGCCTCCATGCCGCCGCGGTCGATCAGCTTCGCCAGGATCGGCAGCAGCGGCCGGCGCTCGCCGTCGATGTCCACGCCGACGTCCAGGTCGAACCAGCCGTCCCCGGCGTCGCGCACCGCCACCGCCACCTCGCCGCCGGGCTCGACCACGCGGGCGCCGAAGTCGGAGCCGACCTCGATGGTCCATCCTTCGGCGCGCAATGCCGGAATGTGCTTGGCCAGGATATCCTGCCAGCGATCCGCCGCGTCGCGCCCGGTCAGCCAGTGCACCCGCGAGCCGCGCTCCACCAGCGAGCCCTTGGGCGGCTCGATGCGCGCCTGGGCGAATCCCAGCGCCGCAAGCCGTTGCAGAGCCGCCTGCTCCACCGCCTTGTCGCGGCGCACGAAGGTGACGAGGCCAGCATCCTCGGTGCGGGCGAACTGCCGCTGGTCGTCGGAGTCGATCTCCGCCGGGCTGCCCGGCTCGCCGTAGTCGAAGGACAGGCGCAGCACGTCCACCAGCCCATCGTTCGGCGAGACCACGCGGCCCAGCCGGGCAACGACGGTCGGGGTGCGCTCGACGATGGCCGCCGCCTCGGCGGCGCGGGGCTGCGGCGGCTCCGGGCGGAGGCGGGGGATGGGCGGAGGCGGCAGGACCGGCTTCGGCTTCGGCGGCTCGACCACCTGCATGTCCCCCGGGCAGACCAGCCCGGCGGCGGGATCGACGCACCACCAGCCGAGGCCACGCAGCAGCACGCCGCCCTCCGGCAGGCCGGAGGGGCGCAGCTTGCCGCTCTTCGGGTCGCGGAAGGCGCGCAACGCGCGCGACGGCCCTTCCTTCAGCGCCACGCCCGTGTGCCAGCGCAGCCGCCCGCTGCCCAAAAGGCGGCGGATCAGCCGGTCCACGTCCTCGCGCCGGCCTTTCGCCACCGGCGTGCGCACCACCCCGCCGCCGCCGAGCAGGCGGGCGATGGCGCGGTCGGCGTCGCCGTCCATGTCGCGGGCGACCTTCTCGATGACGTCGCGCGGCGTGGCCGGGACCGGCTCGCCGCCCGAGTCCGGCGCCAGGGTTGCGGTGACGAACAGCGCGATGTCGTCGCGCCCGGCCTCCAGCGTCCAGCGTGCGGCCAGCCGCGGCGGCGTCAACGGCTTCGGCTCTGGTTTCGGCTCCGGTCTGGGCGCGGGAGCGAGCGCCAGCGTGGGCTGCCGGCGCGGCGGAGGATCGGCCGGCGGCTTGTCCATCAGGTCGAGCAGCGAGGAGCGGCGCCACTGCGGCCGCGTCTCCAGCGCCGACATGGCGGCGGCGGCCATATGGGCGCAGGCGTTGCGCCCGCAGGTGCACGAGCGGTCGAACATCACGCGCCGGCCGCGGTCCACCGGAACGACGGTCACCGCCAGCGCCCGGCCGAGGTCGGACACCGTCGCCTCGATGCGGTCCCCGGAATCCCCGAGTCGCACCGCGCCGCCGAGGATCAGCGTGCGGCCGCGCTGGATCGTCTTCACGTCGAAGACGCGCGCCAGATCCTCCTGGGAGAAGGGAACTCCGGGAGGGGCCGCGGACCGGGAGGGTTCGACCAGGGACATGGGACGGGGTACTGCTCGAAAAGGGGCCGCGGAAGATAGGGGGTCTGCGCAGCGGATGCCACAGACATCGACTCCATTCCGGCCTAGTCCAAGCCTGATCGCCCGTCAATGTTCTTGCTGCGTTCCCGTTCGAACGCTATCCTCGGCCCCATGGCGACGCTGATCATCACCGAGAAATCCAGCCAGGCGAGGGACCTGCGCGCCGCGCTGGGCGAGCGGTTCGGCCGCATCCTGCCGGCCGAGGGGCACCTGCTGCGCCTCGCCGAGCCGGAGGAGGTGGAGCCGGCGTGGAAGCGCTGGACGCCGACGCTGCTGAAGCCGGACGGGCTCTACCCCACCCGCCCCGACACACACGGCAACAAGCCCGCCAAGTTCAAGGCCATCGCCGCCGCGCTGAAGGGCTGCGACGAGGTGATCCTCGCCACCGACTGCGACCGCGAAGGGCAGCTGATCGGCCAGGAGATCCTGGAGCATGTGGGCTTCCGCGGCCGGGTGCGGCGCGCGCTGTTCACCGCGCAGGACCCCAAGACGATCCGGCAGGCGTTCGCCGCGCTGAAGCCGAACGAGACCATGCGCCCGCTGTACGACGCGGCGGTGGCGCGCCAGCAGGCCGACCAGATCTTCAACCTGTCGCTGACCCGCACCGCCACCACCGCGCTGCGGGCGCCGGGCGAGCGCGGGGTGATCGGCATCGGCCGGGTGAAGACGCCGACGCTGGCCATTGTCTGCCTGCGCGAGATCGAGATCCGCGACTTCAAGCCCGAGGATTATTTCGAGGTGGTCGCCACCGCCACCGTAGCGGCCGGCAGCTTCCCCATGCGGCACGCCCCGCCGCCGAAGCTGCGCATCAAGGACCGCGCCCGCGCCGAGGCCATCGCCGCCGCCGCGGCGAACCACAGCGGCCCGCTGTCGGTCAGCGTGGAGGAGCGGCGGCAGGCACCGCCCAAGCTGTTCGACCTGCCGGCGCTCCAGAAAACCTGCGGCCAGCGCTGGGGCTGGACCGCCGACCGCACGCTGTCGGTGGCGCAGTCGCTGTACGACGGCGAGGGCAAGAAGCTCATCACCTACCCGCGCGCCGAGGCGCGCTATCTATAGGAGAACCACATTGCCGACGTGCCGGCGCTGGTCGGCGCGCTGACCCGGCTGCGCGGCTTCGCGCATCTGGACATCGCGAAGCCGGTGATCCGCCGCGGCAAGTCCGGCCACTTCTGCGACAAGGCGCTGGAAGGCGTGTCGCACCACGCGGTGGTGC
>JAEYOB010000736.1 GCA_023412175.1 Pseudomonadota bacterium
TCGTCGAGCAGTCGGCGGCCCTGGCGCACGACGAGGGCCGGGCGATGCTCCAGCAGGTCATCGACCGCATGAACGCGCTGCAGGGAGACGAACTGATCCACTACACGCTGTCCGACGGCCCGCGCCACACCATGCGGCACTTCGGCGAACGCCAGTACCTGTCGCGCTACGGCTGCGAGCTGGAGGTGTGGGTGGACCGCACCGCCGCCCGCTACTCGGCGTGGTTCGAGATCTTCCCGCGCTCCGCCTCGCCGGACCCGAACCGGCCGGGCACCTTCGACGACGTGATCAACATGCTGCCCATGGTGCGGGACATGGGGTTCGACGTGCTGTACTTCCCGCCGATCCACCCGATCGGCCGCAGCTTCCGCAAGGGCAGGAACAACACCCTCAACCCCGGACCGGACGATCCCGGCGTGCCCTACGCCATCGGCGCCGAGGAGGGTGGGCACGACGCCATCGACCCGATGATTGGCGATTTCGAGGGGTTCCGCCGGCTGGTCCAGGAGGCGCACCACCACGGGCTGGAGATCGCGCTGGACTTTGCCGTGCAATGCTCGCCGGACCACCCCTGGATCAAGCAGCACCCGCAGTGGTTCTACTGGCGCCCGGACGGCACCATCCGCTACGCCGAGAACCCGCCCAAGAAGTACCAGGACATCGTCAACGTCAGCTTCTACCGCGACTCCTACCCCGACCTGTGGTACGCGCTGCGCGACGTGGTGCTGTTCTGGTGCGAGCAGGGCGTGCGCATCTTCCGCGTCGACAACCCGCACACCACGCCCTTCCCGTTCTGGGAGTGGATGATCGCCGAGGTGCGCGACCGCTACCCCGGCGCCATCTTCCTGGCCGAGGCGTTCACCCGGCCGAAGCTGATGCGGCGCCTCGCCAAGATCGGCTACCAGCAGTCCTACAGCTACTTCACCTGGCGCAACACCAAGCAGGAACTGACCGAGTACCTGACCGAGCTGACGCAGGGCGAGTCCAAGGACTACATGCTGCCCAACTTCTTCGCCAACACGCCGGACATCCTGCCGCCGATCCTGACGCACGGCGGGCGGCCGGCGCACATGATGCGCGCGGTGCTGGCGGCGACGCTGTCGCCGAGCTACGGCCTCTACGGCCCCTACATCGTCTGCGAGGCGGAGCCGTATCCCGGCAAGGAAGAGTACAACCACTCGGAAAAATACGAGATCCGCCACTGGAACTACGACGCGCCGGGCAACATCAAGGATTACGTGACGCGCATCAACAGGATCCGCAAGGAGAACCCGGCGCTGCACGAGTTCACCAACCTGCGCTTCTACAACGCGTATGACGACAACATCCTGCTGTACGGCAAGATGACGCGGTCGAAGGACAACGTGATCCTGATCGCCGTCAACGTCGATCCGCACAACGGGCATGGCGGCACCATCGAGATCCCGCTGTGGGAACTGGGGCTGCCCGACGGTGCGCATGTGGAGGTGGAGGACCTGTTCACCGGCCAGCGCTTCCGCTGGGTCGGCAAGTTCCAGCATGTCTGGCTCGATCCGCACCGGAACCCGGCGGCGATCTGGCGCATCCGGCCGCCGGGGGCGTAAGCATGGCGGCGCCCGACCGTACCCCGGCACCCCTGGACGGCCGCCCGCACGTGGTCGTCGTCGGTGCCGGTTTCGGCGGGCTGGCGGTGGCGTCGGAACTGGGCGGCACCAACATCCGCGTCACCGTCATCGACCGGCGCAACTATCACCTGTTCGTTCCGCTGCTCTATCAGGTGGCGACGGCGGCCCTGTCGCCGGCCGACATCGCCGAGCCGATCCGCCGCATCCTCAGCCGCCATTCCAACGTGGACGTCGTGCTGGGCGAGGTGACGGGCATCGACACGGGGGGCCGCACCGTGCGCCTCGCCGACGGCGGGGTGGTGGGCTACGACTGGCTGATCCTGGCGACCGGTTCGACCTTCAACTACTTCGGGCACGACGAGTGGGCTTCCCTGGCGCCGGGGCTCAAGACGCTGGAGGACGCCCGCAGGATCCGCACCCGCCTCCTGTCCGCCTTCGAGAAGGCGGAGATGTCCGAGGATCCGGAACACCGCAAGGCGTTGATGACCATCGCAGTGATCGGCGGCGGCCCGACGGGGGTGGAGATGGCGGGATCCGTCGCCGAACTGGCCCGCCATACGCTGGCGCGCGACTTCCGCCGCATCGATCCGCGTTCGGCCCGTGTCGTGCTGGTGGAGGCGGGGCCGCGCGTGCTCGGCACCTTCCCGGAGCCGCTGTCGGACTTCGCACTGCGGGCGCTCAAGCGTCTCGGCGTCGAGGTGCTGACCGACACACCGGTGCGCAGCGTCGAACCGGGCGGCATCGCTGTCGAGGATCGCTTCATCCCCGCTGCCACCGTGGTGTGGGGAGCGGGGGTCAGCGCCTCGCCGGCCGGGACGTGGTTGGGCGCCGAGACCGACCGCGCTGGCCGGATCCGCGTCAACCCCGACCTGTCGATACCCGGCCTGAAGGACGTCTTTGCGTTGGGCGACACGGCGCTGGTGGCAGGCGACGACGGCAAGCCGCTGCCCGGTCTGGCGCAGGTCGCCAAGCAGCAGGGCGAGTATCTCGGCCGGGCGCTGGCGGCCCGCATCCTGCGCGGCGAGACGCCCGGACCATTCCGTTTCCACAACCGCGGCAACACCGCCATCGTCGGGCGCAACGCCGCGGTTTTCGACTTCGGCCGCTGGCAGCTCAAGGGCTGGTTCGCCTGGGTGCTGTGGGCCATCGTGCACGTCTACCTGCTGGTCGGCTTCGAGAAGCGGCTGCGGGTAAGCATGCAGTGGCTGTGGCGCTATCTGACCTATGAGCGCGGCGCACGCCTGATCACCGGCGACGTGCAGGACGGCCCCGTCACCGCCGACGACCGGGCATCCCGGCCGGAGGAGAAGCGGAAGGCGGGGTGAGGGCGTGCATGGATTGCGCCGGAGCGCTCACGCTCCCATGGGACGATTGTGGTCGCGGGTGCGGTCCTCCAGTTCGCGGGCGGAATCCTCGGCCATGGCACGCACCTTGGCGGCCACGAGTTCCTCGATGGCCAGCCGGACGGCCTCCGGGTTGGGGACGAGACCGGCGAGGGTCCGCTCCAGTGTGCGGCGGGCGGCGTCGAGCCGGCGTGCGTCATCGGACATGGCATCCTCCTGGTTCGGATTGCATATGGGGTGTCGGCGCATCGGGGCCACGTACGGTTTGCACCGGGCCGGCTCACCGTGCATCCTGCCGGCTTGACCGCAGCTGTTTGCAGGAGTGTCCGCGCCATGCGTCGCATCGCCCTTTTCGTCGTGCTGGCCCTGGCGGCGTGCGCCTCCGATCCGCTGGCCGCCTTCCGTTACGAAGGGCCGCAGGCGCCGCAAACGGCCGGCAGCCAGGCGCTGGCGCCTGCCGCGGCGATCGAGGCGATGGTCGCCGGAAACACGCTGGTGGGGGTGACGCGCGACGGCAACCGCTGGGCCCGGCATCTGCGGCCGGGCGGAACTTACGCCGCCTACAGCTTTCCGAGCGCGCCGCCCGCCACGGGCCGGCAATGGAACTTCACGCGCGGCGTCTGGCGCGCGGACGACGGCCGGCTGTGCTTCCGTCCCGAGGAGGGGCGGCAGGAAAACTGCTTCAGGATCGTCGCCGGACCGGGAGTGCTGCACGCCTACACCGAAAAGGACGGCGTCTGGCAGTTCAGCGCCGAGGCGCGCTCCGGCAACCCCTTTGAGCTTTGAGGAGCCGGCGGACCGCGGCCGCGCATCGCTCTTTTCCTGCGGACGGGGGTTGTGAGGCTGTCGGAACTCCCCATGTGTTTGGTTAATAATCCCCTTCTACCAAACCTGCCGATAGGCTCCGGCCGCGGGCGCGTCCGCCTGCGGCCGGATCTTTGTGCGGGGTGCGGCATTTCGAGCGTGTGCGATGCAAGTCGTTGCGTCGCAGTCTGAAGCTCCCCTATAACAGATCGCATAGCACCTTCGTCTTCGCGCGGCGCGAGCAGAGGCTGGTGGCGATTTATGTTTCGCATCCGCATGTTGAAAGCTGCGCATCGTTGGGGGAAGTGTTGGAAAACGGTGCTGAAACCGTCATAATTGCCACCCGGCCTTGTGGCCGGGAACGCCTTTAGGAAGCAGGTACGGCCTTGTCATTTCGCTCCGCGGCCGAACTCGGCGAACTGGACGGCCCGTTGGCGGCCGCCTTTCCGCGCGGAACGGATTTCCTCGCCTCGCTGGCGTCGAGCTTCATCGACCACGCGGTGTTCGCGCTGATCTACGTGGGCGCCGACCTGCGCTGCCGGCATGCGGCTCCCCGTTTCGCCAGCCTCCTGGAGACGTCGGCAGAGTTCATCGTCGGGCGCGACTTCGGCGAGATCGATCATCCCATGGCCGGTGCCGTCGCCGAGGCGTTGTGCGGGGCGGCCTCCACCGGCGCCACAATGCCGGTGGACTGTCTTGCCGCGCGCGGCGATGGCCGGCGCATCCTGCTCACCGGCAGCGTGATCCCGCATCGCGGAACGGACGGGGCGGTGGCCGGCTATCTCGGCGTCTTCCAGGACGTCGCCGACGAGGAGCGCATCGCCGAGTTCGTCACGTGCCGCGACCCGTTCGTCGCGACGCTGCTGGACGCGGCCGTGGACGGGATCGTCATCACCGATCGCACCGGCACCATCCGCACCATCAACCGCGCCTGCTGCCAGCAGTTCGGCTACGACGAGGCGGACCTGCTGGGCCGGAATGTGACGGTGCTGATGCCGCCGCCGTTCTCGCGCGACCATGACCGCTTCATCCAGACCTACCTGCAGACCGAACGCGCCAAGATCATCGGTATCGGCCGCGAATCCCTGGGCCGGCGCAAGGATGGCACCATCTTCCCCATCCACCTCAGCGTCGGAGAGGCGCGGATGGGCGGGGAGGTCTCCTTCATCGCCATGATCCGCGACATTTCCGACCGGCTGGCGGCGGAGCAGCGTGCCTCCTATCTGGCGCGGCACGATGCGCTGACCGGGGTGCTGACCCGCACCGCCTTCCTGGAGGAGTGCGAGGCGGTGCTGGCGGGCGGAAGCGAAGGGGGGGCGTGCTTCGCGCTCTATTCGCTGGACGTCGACCAGTTCAGCGACATCAACGAGGCGTTCGGGTTCCATGTCGGCGATGCGGCGTTGAAGGCGCTGGTCAGCCGCGTCACCGAGGTGCTCCCCAAGGAGACCTACATCTGCCGCATCGCGGCCGACGAGTTCGCCGCCTTGTCGCGGGTGGACGGCCCGGAGATGGCCCGCACGCTCGCCGATGTGCTGCACGACCGCCTGACGGCGTCCATCTACGCCGACCGCCACTGGGTCCGGCTGCGCGTCTCCATCGGCGCCGCGGTGTTCGACGATACGGTGCGGCGCGTCGAGGAACTGAACGCCAAGGCCAAGCTGGCGCTGCAATCGGTGCAGCACAACGGCGGCAACGCCGTGTGCTTCTACACGCCGGAAATGGCGGCGGCGGCGACGCGGCGCATGCTGCTGACCATGCATCTGGCGCACGCCATCGAGCGCAACGAACTGCACCTCGTCTACCAGCCCATCGTCGAGGCCAAGAGCGGCGCCGTGACCAGCGCCGAGGCGCTGCTGCGCTGGAACCACCATACGCTTGGTGCCATTTCCCCCGGCGAGTTCATCCCGGTCGCCGAGGAAAGCGGACTGATCGTCCCGATCACCGACTGGGTGCTGTCCGCCGTGGTGCGGCAGATGGCCGAGTGGGACAGGCAGGGGGTGCTGCCCAAGCGGGTCTTCCTCAACATCTCCGGTCAGCAGTTCCTGCGCGGCAACCTGACCCACCGGCTCCTGGAGCTGCTGGAGGGGCAGTCGCACCTGCGTGGCCATCTCGGCCTGGAGATCACGGAGCAGGCCGCGGTGCGCGACCTCAAGGCCGCGGTGCGGACGTTGAGCGAACTGGCCGACGTCGGCGTGCAGGTGGCGATCGACGATTTCGGCTCCGGCTATTCGTCGCTCAGCTACGTCCAGCAGCTGCCGGTGGCGAAGCTGAAGATCGACCGCGCCTTCATCGTCGACGTGCCGGAGAACAGCCGCAACGCCGCGCTGGTGCGCGCCGCCGTCGGCATGGCGCACGGCCTCGGCCTTGTCACCGTCGCCGAGGGCGTCGAGACGGCGGAGCAGCACGCGTTCCTGGCCTCCACCGGCTGCGACCAGTTGCAGGGCTACCTGTTCGGCCGGCCGATGCTGCCGGAAGCGCTGGCCGAGATGGTCCGCGGGCAGAGGGCGGCCGAGAAGAACGCCGTGGCGC
>JAEYOB010000775.1 GCA_023412175.1 Pseudomonadota bacterium
GCATCACCGCGGCCGGCACCGGTGGGCGGTAGCCGAGCGCGCTGTGCGGACGCACGGTGTTGTAGGTGACGCGCCAGCGCTCGATGAGCACCTGGGCCTCGTGCAACGTGTGGAAGATCTCCCGCGCGAGCAGCTCGTCGCGCAGCTTGCCGTTAAAGCTCTCGTTGTAGCCGTTCTCCCACGGGCTGCCCGGCTCGATGAACAGCGTCTTCACCCCAACCTGCTCCAGCCACTCGCGCACCGCCGTGGCGGCGAACTCCGGCCCGTTGTCGGAGCGGATGAAGTCCGGCGGACCACGCTCGACGAACAGCTCGGCCAGCCGATGCAGCACGTCGTCGGAGGTGAGCTGGCGGGCCACATCGATGGCTAGGCACTCGCGAGTGAACTCGTCGATGATCGTCAACATGCGGAAGCTCCGTCCGTCGTGCGTGCGGTCGGTGACGAAGTCGTAGGCCCAGACGTGCTTCGGCCAACTCGGGCGAAGACGCACGCACGAGCCGTCGTTCAGCCACAAGCGGCCACGCTTGGGCTGCTTCTTGGGCACCTTCAGCCCCTCACGGCGCCAGATCCGCTCGACCCGCTTGTGGTTCACCCGCCAGCCCTCCTGACGCAGCAAGGCGGTGATGCGCCGGTAGCCGTACCGGCCATACTGGCCAGCCAACCCCACGATGGCGGTGGTGAGCGCATCCTCATCGGCCGGAACCACAGGCACGTGGCGTTGGGTCGAGCGCGCTTGGCCGAGCGCCCGGCAGGCCCGGCGCTCGGAGACGCCAAGGGTCTGCTGGACCTGCGCGACACAGGCGCGGCGCCGTTCGGGGCTCAGAAGTTTCCCCGCGCCGCCTCCTGCAGGATCAGCTTGTCCAGCGTGAGATCGGCCACCGCCTTGCGCAGGCGCTGGTTCTCGCGCTCAAGGTCTTTGAGCCGCTTGGCCTGATCCAGCTTCAGCCCGCCGAACTCGGCGCGCCAGCGGTAGTAGGTCTGCTCCGAGATGGCGTGCTCGCGGCAGGTCTCGGCAACCGTGCGCCCTTGCGCCACCGCCACCTCGATGGCGCGCAACATGCCGATGATCTGCTCGGGGGTATGCCGCTTCCGACGGGCCATTCCTTCCTCCTCCTGAGTGCCCAGCCTTCACATAGGGGCTGGAGCGGGTTCAGGGGGGCAGGTCAGTGGGACCTCTTTCGGTTTGTCTTTGGTCGGGATCTACCGGCGTTTGGGGCAGCCGCTGCCGCGGACGTGTGGGACGATCAGGGCAACGGGCGCATCCGCACGGCCAATGGAGAGCGCGTTCGCAGCCAGGAAGAGGCCATGATCGCCAACTGGCTTTTCTTGAACGGCGTGGACTACGCCTACGAGCGGCGCTATCAGTTCAAGACCGCCGACGAAGACCACCGTCAATACCGTCCAGACTTCTACTATCCAGGCATTGAGCTTTACCATGAGCACTTCGCCCTAAACGCGAATGGAGAAGCTCCATCCGATTTCACGGACTATTTGGACGGTGTCGAGTGGAAGCGCCAATTGCATCAGGAGCGCGGCACCTCGCTGTTCGAGACGACCTCGCACGGAATCCGTAACGGCACGGACTTTCAGCGCTTAGAAGAAGAGCTGACGAGGCGCGGCATTGAACTCGACCCCAACCCAGATCGCCCGATCCCAGCCGACGGTCAAAAGCCGATGGAGCCCGCGGAACTGACCGGCTTGGTTCGGACGTTCATCTGCCACGCCAAGAGCAACTGCTTGACGATTCCGGCGTTGCGCCAGCGGCTGGACGGCATGCCGGAAGGCACTTTCAAGCACCGCCACCGAATGTTCCTCAACATCGCTGCGCCCATTCTGGAAGCGTGGGACGCCGCCTTGGCGGCCGAGGATGGCATCGACTTCGAAGACATGCTCAACTTGGCTGCCGAGCACCTGGAAAGCGGCCGCTATGAGGCGCCCTACGAGTTGGTTATGGCCGATGAGTTCCAAGATGCCTCCCGCGCCCGGGCCCGCTTGTGCCGCGCCCTGGTCCGGAAGCCGGGACGGTTCCTTTTCGCCGTGGGCGACGATTGGCAGTCGATCAACCGGTTCGCCGGGGCCGACGTGTCTGTGATGACCGGTTTTCGCGAGTGGTTCGGCCAGGGGCAGATCCTCAAGCTGGAGCAGACGTTCCGCTGCCCTCAGGATCTCTGTGACGTGTCTAGCCGGTTCGTGTCCAAGAACCCGGCCCAGATCAGCAAGCAGGTGCGATCGGTGACGCCAGCGATAGGGCCGGTGCTCCAGGCGTTCCAGGTGGATCGCAAGGACCAGCTGGCCGACGCTGTCGACCAGTTCGTGGAGCGGCTGGCCCAAGGCGTTCGGGACGGCACCATCCCGCCTGGCCGCAATGGCAAGGTGTCGATCTACGTGCTCGGCCGCTACAACGCTGACCGGCAGTACGTGCCGCGCCGCAAAGCCCGGCTAGAGCGCTGGGTGGACGTGTCGTTTCTCACGATCCACCGCTCGAAGGGCAGCGAGGCCGATTATGTCATACTGCCGGAGATGCTCAGTGTGCTTCGGGGGCGAAGCTTCCCGAACACCCGCGCCGACGATCCGGTGCTGGCCTTGGCCATGCCTGCCGGGGACGATTACCCCCTCGGCGAGGAGAGGCGCCTATTCTACGTCGCCCTGACCCGGGCACGGCGTAGCGTTGTCCTGTTCACCGTGCGCGGGCAGTGCTCCATCTTCCTCCGAGAGCTTGAGGCCGACGGCGCCGTGGCGATCAATGACACCGACGGGAAGGCTGTCAGCGAGGAGGGCTGCCCCTCGTGCAAGCAGGGGGTTCTGCTCTTGCGAACCGGTCCCTATGGCGACTTCCGTTCCTGTTCGAACTTCCCAGCCTGCAGCTACAAGCCCAAGAGAAGGGTGTACCGGTCCACGGTTGAAGAGACACGGCATTGACGCCTGGTTCGAAGACGAGCCGTTGATGTGTAAACCCACCTTATTCATCGTCCGCCCGTTGGTAACTGATCCGAGGCGTGAAGCCCTGTAAAATCAATGGCTTCTCGAAGTGGTTAGGTTTCACCCGGCGGGTGCACCTTGCCCCTATCGGGAAGACATTGAGTGTGAAAGGCTTTCTGTTCTCAGCAAGTCCCCGTGTCCGAGAGCGTGAATAAGGTGGGGGTAGACCTTCGCGACATGCCGCGCGAGGTGCAGGTCATTGCCTACAAAAAGGTCATGACCCCTTACATTCAGGCCGACCGCAAAGGGTGACGTTGCCCAAGCCCTGCAATGAAGAAAGCCCGGCGTGTCGCCGGGCCTCCTTCGTCCCCGTACCTGTGGGGCAGCCCTGCTTTCGCAGGGGAGAATTGACTGGTACAGCGAGCGGCCTTTCGCTCCCGACCGTTCCGCCTCATGGCGGCTTCGGCTCCGGAACATCCCTGCGCGAGCAGGGGAGCGAGGGCGGCTGACCGTGAACGTGGAGCCAAGCGGCTCTTTGTCCTCAGTGATTGATCCCCGTTTCCGGGGCGTGCCGCCCACCACCCGCATGTGTCGCCCCGGCTCCGGAGGTCAAGGGACCCCGTGATGAATCTTCGCTGAGGGGGCATGTGACGCCTCCGCATTAAGGAGCATCCGTCCCCACGCACGCCACACCGGCAGCAGGTCGCCGATGGCGACGAGAGACAACTCCGACGAGCCCGGCACCGCGTCCGGTCCGATGTCGCCCCGCTCGATGGCCATTGCGGCGCGCCGGGTCCGCACCCGATTCACCTCCCCGATCCAGGCATTCGGCCCGGCTTCGGCACACGAACGCAGGAATGCCGTCAGCTCAGCATCCCGTGCCAGGATGCGCCACGTCGCCGGATCACAATGACCGGACGGCTTGCGGTAGGTCTCTCGCAGCAGAATGCGGGCCGCGCTGGCGAGTTCACGCTCACGCTCCCATCGGCGCCAGTTTCGCGGTGTACGGTGTTCCGGCATCGGCACGGCCCTCACATCCGGGGTGCCTGCCAAGCGACATCGGGCTCCGGTGCCGTTACCGGAGCGGAGAGCGTCCCCGGCCCATACAGGCGCCGCCGCAGGTGCTCCGGCATCGCCTCGGCGATCTGCCGGGGACCGGCGGCCGAAGCCGCAACCGGAGGCGGTGCCGTCTGGCGGCTCACCGGAGGCTCGGCGTCCGCGTCTCTGGTCACCTTGGCTCGATAGTCGGGATGTCGGTCAAGGCACCAATCGGCGGCACGTTGGGCGTCGGCCGCCGCGCGGAAAATCTCACGCTTGTCCTCCTTCAGAGCCTTGAGCCAGGAGTCGATGTAGCTGGCGTGGTTCTCCAGGGCGGCCGGGATGCCGAGTTCGGCGGACAGGAAGGCGCTGGCGAGCTCGGCCCGCAGCTCCTCCTGGGCGTAGGCGGCGGAACCGAAGCGGTTGCGCAGGTCGCGGTTGAGCCTGGACGGGTGGCCGGTCGCGTGCCCCAGCTCGTGCAGTGCGGTGGCGGCCCACGCCTCGCGACTGCTGAACGCCGCATCCGGCGGCAACTGGATGTGGTCAGTCGACGGGCTATAGAAGGCCCGGTCGCCACCGACACGTATGGCGACACCGCTGTTCCGCAGGATCACGTCGACCGCCTCCGGACGCCGCCAGGGCGCTTCTTCCGGTGTCGGCGGCGCATAGGCCGGGACGCCGTCCATCTGGCTGGCGTGGAACACCGGGTACGAGCGCAGCATCGGGACGGTCTTCGTGTTCCCGGTGTCGTCCGTCTTGGTGTTGTCGTCCGCGACCTCGACACGCTTGAAGAAGAAGACGGTGCTGGCCCGCTCGCCCCGGCGGACCTGCCAGCCCTGCTCCTGGGCCTGCTTGTAGCTGCACCAGCGCGGGTCGCCGCTCTCGAAGGCCAGCGGATGGCTGCCCAGCAGCAGCACGTTGATGCCGCGGTATTGGTGGCCGGTGACGCCGTTGACCGGGCCGGTCGGGGCAGCAGCGCCGGAGTCCCACGGTTTGCGCCAGGGCGGCATGCCGGTTTCCAGGGCGGCGACGATGCGGTCGGTGACCTCCTGCCAGTGATCGCGGCGAATGGCTTCATCCCTCGGCATGGCGCTGCCTCCTCATATCGGCGATCTCCTCCCACGATGGCCCGGCATCGGCGTGGGCTTCCTCCAGCCCGAACTCGTCGATGTCGCGTTCAGTCAGCACATGGTCCGGACGAACCGGATCACGGGCGGGGTGAAGG
>JAEYOB010000792.1 GCA_023412175.1 Pseudomonadota bacterium
GAACCGGTCCGAGGACCGGCCCGAAAGCCGGCCCCACGGCCGGTGAGGTCATCGACGTGGAGTACCGCGAGGTGGATCCGGACGCGCCGCGCCTCGAAGAGTCGCGCTGGGGATCGGACGACCGCAAGGGGCCGGACGGACGGCCCTGACCGGTTGTGGGTTCCCGCGATCCGTGCTAGCCAGCATGGCAGATGTCAACCGCCAGCGGCCGGTTTTTCCGGCCAGGAGTTCGTTCATGTCGGATCAGTCCAACGGCCAGGATCAGGCCCCCGGCGCGCTGCCGGTTCACGTGCTTGCGCAGTACGTCAAGGATCTCTCCTTCGAGAACCCGAACGCACCGCAGACGCTGCTGCCGGGCCAGTCGCAGCCGCAGGTGAACATCGGCGTCGACGTCCAGGTCCGCCCGGCGGCCGACGACATCTACGAGGTGTCGCTCCAGCTCCGCGCCGAGGCCAAGCAGGGTGAGACGGTGGCCTTCCTGGTCGAGCTGTCCTACGGCGGCCTGTTCCAGCTCCCCGGCCTGCCGCAGGAGCACCTGCGCCCGGTCCTGATGATCGAAGGCCCGCGCCTGCTGTTCCCGTTCGCCCGCGCCATCGTCGCCGACGCGACGCGCGAGGGCGGCTACCCGCCGCTGATGCTGAACCCCATCGACTTCGCCGACCTCTACCGCCGCCAGCTCGCCAACGAGCAGGGTCAGGGTGGCGAGACCGAGCAGGCCTGATCCGGCGCGGCGGTGTCCGCACCGCCTGAACGCCGCACGAACAAAAAACGCGAGGGTTGAAGCCCTCGCGTTTTTTGTTGCGCCCTCGAAACGGGAACCTACTGGTTCATCGATTCGAAGAAGTCGTTGTTGCTCTTGGTGTACTTCAGCTTGTCGACCAGGAAGTCCACCGCGTCGGTCACGCCCATCGGCATCAGGATGCGGCGCAGGATCCACATCTTCGACATGGTGCCCTTGTCGACCAGCAGCTCCTCCTTGCGGGTGCCGGACTTCGACACGTCGATGGCCGGGAAGGTGCGCTTGTCGGAGAGCTTGCGGTCCAGCACGATTTCCGAGTTGCCGGTGCCCTTGAACTCTTCGAAGATCACCTCGTCCATGCGGCTGCCGGTGTCGATCAGCGCGGTCGCGATGATGGTCAGCGAGCCGCCCTCCTCGATGTTGCGCGCCGCGCCGAAGAAGCGCTTCGGCCGCTGCAGCGCGTTGGCGTCCACACCGCCGGTCAGCACCTTGCCGGAGCTGGGCACCACCGTGTTGTAGGCGCGCGCCAGACGGGTGATGGAGTCCAGCAGGATCACCACGTCGCGCTTGTGCTCGACCAGCCGCTTGGCCTTCTCTATGACCATCTCGGCCACCTGCACGTGGCGGGTCGCCGGCTCGTCGAAGGTGGAGCTGATCACCTCGCCGCGCACGCTGCGCGCCATGTCCGTCACCTCTTCCGGCCGCTCGTCGATGAGCAGCACGATCAGGTAGGCCTCGGGATGGTTGGTGGCGATGGAGTGGGCGATGTTCTGCAGCATCACCGTCTTGCCGGTGCGCGGCGGCGCGACGATCAGGCCGCGCTGGCCCTTGCCGAGGGGAGCCACCAGATCGATGATCCGGCCGGTGTAGTTCTTCTTGGTCGGGTCCTCGACCTCCATGCGCAGGCGCTCATCCGGGTAGAGCGGCGTCAGGTTGTCGAAGTTGATGCGGTGGCGAACCTTCTCCGGCGCGTCGAAGTTGATCGTGTTGACCTTAAGGAGAGCGAAGTAACGTTCGCCGTCCTTGGGCGCGCGGATCTGGCCTTCCACCGTGTCGCCGGTGCGCAGGCCGAAGCGGCGCACCTGGCTGGGGCTGACGTAGATGTCGTCCGGACCCGGCAGGTAGTTCGCCTCCGGCGAGCGCAGGAAGCCGAAACCGTCCTGCAGGACCTCCAGCACGCCGTCGCCGTAGATCGGAATGTCGTTTTCCGCCAACTGCTTGAGGATGGCGAACATCATGTCCTGCTTGCGCAGGGTCGACGCGTTCTCGATCTGGAGCTCCTCCGCGAACGCCAGCAGCTCGGCGGGGCTCTTGCACTTCAACTCTTGGAGATTCATCGGTGGCCTATTGGCATGTCAGGCGTGGGGGAGTGTGGCTGTGAGCTCCGTACCGGCGGCAGCGCGCCGGATGGGCAACACGGCGGGGGCGGAGGGGCTTTCCTCGCTCGCCGCGCCCGGCATAAAGGCGGGGGCCGGGGGCGTCAGTCTTGTACGGTGAGGTACAGATTTGGATCAGGTACGGGGATGCTTGCCGCGGAGCCGAGCCCCGCGGTCCTCACATGGGTATCGGATCCTTCATCGCAAGTCAAACGAAAGCGAGACGGTGAAGTTCCCCGAAACGGAAGATTTGTCGCACCGTCTGGCATAGGCCGCCCGGCGGCACGACGTCTAGCGGACAGACTTCGCCACCGGAGGTCCCCGCCGTGACCGTTTCCGCCGACACCGCCGACATCGCCGCCGCCCCGCTCGACAGCCTCCCCGACACCCCCTGGCACTCCCGCAGCGCCGCAGAGGCCGCCGCCCTGCTCGCCAGCCCGCCGGACGGCCTGAGCGACGACGAGGCGGCGGCGCGGCGCGCCCGCTTCGGCCCGAACCGCCTGACCCCGCCGAAGGAGCGACCGGTGTGGCTGCGCTTCCTCAAGCAGTTCGACGACATCCTGATCTACGTGCTGCTGGCGGCGGGCGCGCTGGCGCTGCTGCTGCGGCACTGGACCGACGCGGGGGTCATCTTCGGCGTGGTGGTCATCAACGCGCTGATCGGCTTCGTGCAGGAGGGCAAGGCGGAACAGGCGCTGGCCGCCATCCGCGGCATGCTGTCGCCGCAGGCCATCGTGCTGCGCGGCGGCGAGGCTGTCACCCTGCCCGCCGAGGATCTGGTGCCCGGCGACCGCGTGCTGCTGGCCTCGGGCGACCGCGTGCCGGCCGATCTGCGGCTGGAGCGCGCCAAGGGCCTGCGCGTGCAGGAGGCGGCGCTGACCGGCGAATCCGTGCCGGTCGCCAAGGATCCCGCCCCGGTGGCCTCCGACGCCGCGCTCGGCGACCGCGCCGGCATGGCCTACGCCGGCACGCTGGTGGCGCAGGGCCAGGGTATGGGCGTGGTGGTGGCCACCGGCGACGCCACCGAGATCGGCCGCATCGGCCACCTGCTGGCCTCGGTGGAGACGCTGACCACGCCGCTGCTGGCACAGATGGCGGTGTTCGGGCGCTGGCTGACCGTGCTCATCCTGGCGCTGGCCGCCCTCACCTTCGCCTACGGCACGCTGGTCCAGGGCGAGCCGTGGCAGGGCATGGTGCTGGCCGCGGTCAGCCTCGCCGTCGCCGCCATCCCCGAAGGGCTACCGGCGGTGATGACCATCACGCTGGCCGTCGGCGTCACCCGCATGGCCCGGCGCAACGCCATCATCCGCCATCTGCCGGCGGTGGAGACGCTGGGCTCGGTCAGCATCATCTGCTCCGACAAGACCGGCACGCTGACCCGCAACGAGCTGACGGTGCAGACCGTCGTCACCGCCGACGCCACCTACGCCGTCGGCGGCACCGGCTACCGGCCGGAAGGTGAGATCCGGCGCGACGGCGCACCGGGGGGAACGGCCGTCGATGCGGCGCAGGAACCGGTGCTGGCGGAGCTGGCGCGCGCCGCGATGCTGTGCAACGACGCGGCGCTGCGCCGCGATGCCGACGGGGAATGGCTCCTTGCCGGCGACCCCACCGACGGCGCGCTGCTGACGCTGGCGATGAAGGCCGGGATCGACCCGGCCGAGGAAACCGGCCGCTACCCGCGCACCGACGTCGTTCCCTTCGAGTCCGAGCAGCAGTTCATGGCGACGCTGCACCACGACCACCGCGGCCACGGCCTCATCGTCCTGAAGGGCGCGCCGGAACGGGTGATCGCCCGCTGCGACACCGAACACTGCACCGGCGGCCCCGCCCCGTCCGCGGTTCCCATCGACCGCGAGCGCTGGAGCGCCCGCGCCGCCGGGCTGGGCGCCCAGGGCCAGCGCGTGCTGGCGCTGGCGGCACGGCGCACCCCGGTCAGCCTCGCCGAGCTGAACCTCGGCGACCTGGAGGAAGGGTTGACCCTGCTCGGCCTGTGCGGCCTGATCGATCCGCCGCGCGAGGAGGCCCTGCACGCCGTGCGGGACTGCCAGGCCGCCGGCATCCGGGTGAAGATGATCACCGGCGACCACGGGGCCACCGCAGGCGCCATCGGCCGCACCTTCGGCCTGGAGGGCGGCGTGGTCACCGGCCCGGAGCTGGACCGCATGGACGAGGCCGCCTTCGCCGCCGCCGCCGCGGAGAAGGGCGTCTTCGCCCGCACCACGCCGGAGCACAAGCTGCGCCTCGTCAAGGCGTTGCAGGCCGCCGGCCACTCCGTCGCCATGACCGGCGACGGCGTCAACGACGCACCGGCGCTCAAG
>JAEYOB010000740.1 GCA_023412175.1 Pseudomonadota bacterium
GGTTCTGGGGGCCCGGCGGGGGGTTACACCCGCCCCCCCCCCGCGTCCACCTCCACCGCCATGTCGGCCAGCTTGGCCTGGGTCATCTGAAGATCGGCCAGCGGCCCGCCGAACAGGGTGCGGGCGGAGGCATGGCCCGTCGCCTCGTCCAGCGCCCGGCGGGCGAAGCCCAGGGCCGCGGCGCCGACGGTGGAACGGAACACGTCCAGCGTCGCCATGGCGATTTTGAACCCCTCCCCCGGCCGGCCGAGCAGCCGGTCGGCGGGCACCTGGCAGCCCTCGAAGCGCAGCGTCGCCAGCGGGTGCGGCGCGGAAACCTCGATGCGCTCGGCGACGGTCAGGCCGGGCGTGTCGGCGTCCACCACGAAGGCCGACAGCCCCCTGGCGCCGGGCGCCTCGCCGGTGCGGGCGAAGACGACGTAGTGGCCGGCGATGCCGCCGTTGGAGATCCAGGTCTTCGTTCCGTCCAGCACATAGGCGTCGCCGTCGTGCCGCGCCGTGGTGGCGGTCGCCGCCACGTCCGACCCGGCCTCCGGCTCCGACAGCGCGAAGGCGGCGATGGCGCGCCCGTCGCGCACCGGCGGCAGGATCCGCTCCTTGAGCGCGTCGCTGCCGAACAGCGTGACCGGCCCGGTGCCAAGCCCCTGCATGGCGAAGGCGAAGTCCGCCAGCCCGGCGTGCCGCGCCAGCGTCTCGCGGATCAGGCACAGAGTGCGCACGTCCAGCCGCCCCCCCGGCTCCGGCACCGCATGGCGCAGCCAACCGGCATGCCCCAGCCGCCGCACCAATTCGCGGCAAGTACCGTCCACGTCGTGCTCGCCGGCGTGCGCCAGCGACGCCACCTCGCGCGCGGCCCAGGCGTCCAGTTCCCCGGCGAGGCGGCGGTGCGCATCCTCGAAGAACGGCCAGGACAGGAAGCTGCGGTCGGGCATCAGTTCCCCTCGAACGCCGGGGTGCGCTTCGCGGCGAAGGCCTCGTAGGCGCGGCGGAAATCCTTGGTCGCCATGCAGAGCGCCTGCGCCTGCGCCTCAGCGGTGATCGCCTCGTCCACGCCCATGTCCCATTCCTGGTGCAGCATGCGCTTGGTCATGGCGTGCGCGAAGCTCGGCCCTCCGGCGAGGCTGCGGGCCAGCGCGGTCGCCTCGGCCAGCACCGCGTCCGGGTCGCACAAGCGGTTGAAGAAGCCCCAGCGCTCGGCCTCCTCGCCGCCCATGCTGCGGCCGGTGTAGAGCAGTTCCGACGCCCGCCCTTGCCCGATGATGCGCGGCAGGATCGCGCACGCCCCCATGTCGCAGCCGGCCAGCCCGACGCGGGTGAACAGGAACGCCACCTTGCTCCGCGCCGTGCCGTAGCGCAGGTCGGACGCCATGGCGATGATCGCGCCCGCCCCGGCGCACACGCCGTCCACGGCGGCGACGATCGGCTGCGGGCAGGCCCGCATCTCCTTGACCAGATCGCCGGTCATGGTGGTGAAGCGGAGCAACTCGGGCATCGCCATTTCGGTCAGCGGCCCGATGATCTCGAACACGTCGCCGCCCGAGCAGAAATTGCCGCCGGCCCCGGTCACCACCACCGCCTTGACGCTGTCGTCGAAGCGCAGGGCGTGGAAGGTGTCGCGCAGCTCGGCGTAGGATTCGAAGGTCAGCGGGTTCTTCTTCTCCGGCCGGTTCAGCGTCACCGTGGCGACGCCGCCCTCCACGTTCCAGAGGAAGTGCTGCGGGTTCATGGTGTCTCCCTCCCATTCCGGGTCTTGGCGTGGACCGCGTGCTTGACCTTGCCCAGCAACCCCATCAACTGCTCGATCTCCTCCCCCGACAGATCGTCGAAGAAGTCGGCGATCCAGCCCTCGTGCACCATCGCCATGGCGAGGAAGGCGCGCCGCCCGGCTGGCGTCAGCTTGACGACGAAGGCGCGGCGGTCGCTGGGCGACGGCTCGCGCGCCACCAGCCCCTCGGCGACCAGCCGCTCGGTGATGCCGGTGACGTTGCCGTTCGACACCATCAGCCGGCGCGACAGCTCGCCCATGGTCAGGCCGTCGGGCTCGCGCTCCAGAGCGGCCAGCAGGTCGAACTGCGGCAGCGTCACATCGAAGGTCTCGCGCAGGCGGGCGCGCACCGCGTTCTCGATCAGGTTGGTGCAGGACAGCATGCGCAGCCACAGCCGCAGCTCCGCCTTGCAGCGTTCGGCCGCGGTCTCGTAATCGGTCAGGGTGCTCATGGTCTCGTCCATCGTCACATCACCTCGCCGCCGGCCACGGCAATGGCCTGCCCGGTGATCGAGGCTGCGCCAGGCCGGCACAGCCACGCCACGGCGTCCGCCACCTCCTCCGGCCGCACGAGGCGGCCCTGCGGGTTGGTGCGGGTCAGTTCGGCCAGCGCTGCCTCGCGTGAGCGGCCGGTCTTGGCCTGGATGCGCTCCAGCGAGGCCACCGTCATCTCGGTGTCTGCGAAGCCGGGGCAGACGGCGTTGACGGTGACGCCCTGCCGTGCGGTCTCCAGCGCCAGCGTGCGGGTCAGGCCGATCACCCCGTGCTTGGCCGCCGCATAGGCGGCGCAGTAGGCGTAGCCGCGCAGCCCGGCGGTGCTCGCCACGGTGACGATCCGCCCCCAGCCGCGCGCGGCCATGCCCGGCAGTGCCAGCTGGCAGCAGGCGAACACCGCGGTCAGGTTCACCGCCAGCATGGAGTCCCACAGCGCGCGGTCCGTCCTGCCGAACGGCGCCGTGACCGCCGTGCCGGCGTTGTTGACCAGGATGTCC
>JAEYOB010000018.1 GCA_023412175.1 Pseudomonadota bacterium
GCGGCGACGTGGCGGCCGGCGCCGCCATCGCCACCGTGCGCGGCAAGGCCCGCGCCCTGCTGACCGGCGAGCGCACGGCGCTCAACCTGCTCGGCCGGCTGTCGGGGATCGCCACGGCGACCCGCACGCTGGTCCGGGCAGTCGAGGGAACCAACGCCCGCATCGTCTGCTCCCGCAAGACCACGCCGGGGCTGCGCGCGCTGGAGAAGCATGCGGTGCGGTTGGGCGGCGGGTCGAACCACCGCTTCGGGCTCGACGACGCCATCCTCATCAAGGACAATCACATCGCCATTGCCGGCGGCATCCGCCCGGCCGTCGAGCGCGCCCGCGCCGCCGTCGGCCACATGGTGAAGATCGAAGTCGAGGTGGACACGCTGGCCCAGCTCGACGAGCTGCTGGCCCTGAAGGCCGACGCCGTGCTGCTCGACAACATGGACCCGCCGACGCTGAAGCGTGCCGTCGGCATGGTCGCCGGCCGCATGATCACCGAGGCGTCGGGCAACGTCACGCTGGAGACCGTGCGCCCCATCGCCGAGGCCGGGGTGGACATGATCTCGGTGGGCTGGATCACCCACTCGGCGCCCAACCTGGACGTGGGCCTGGACATGTAGGCGCCGGGCACCGATCATCGGTGAAGACCCTCTTTTAGCCGTCATCCCCGCAAAGGCGGGGATGACGGATTGGGGAGATCCTGAGGACTACAGGAGCCACCCGGCGCATGCCGATCTTCAGCTTCCCCGACGAGGCGCAGTGGGACGTGGCCACCGCGACGCTGACCTTTACCGTAAGGGTCGGCGAGTACGAGGGCACGGTCTTCGTCCCCCGCGCCGTCTTCACCTCGCTGATGGAGCGCCGCCCGACGGCCGAAGAGGCGGACGCCTTCTTCCACGCCAACCGCCCGGTGTTCGAGAAGGCGGTGGAGACGCGCATCACCGACCGCGCGCTCGACCCCGACGCCAACATCCATCTGACCGCACGCGACGTGCGGCGGGCGATCCCGCGCTAGGCCGCTCCGGCCGCCGCCAGCCAATCCTCGAAATGCCGCTGCGCGCCGCGCTGGATGGTGAGGTGGAACACCGGCGCATCGTCCGTCTTGACCAGCAGCGCGTGGAGCTGCGCGAAGGCGCACAACGCCGAACGCCCGGCCGGGAACACCCGCGGGTGCAGGTCCAGCGCGCAGCCCTTGTTCAGCAGCCGCACCGCCTCCGGCCCTCGCAGCGCGTAGGTTATGCGCGTGTCGCTGACGTCCAGCGCCGTACCGCGCCCGTCCACCGCGTCGCGCAGGCGGGCGGCCAGCGGTTCCGCCTCCTCAAGGCCGCACTCGACCAGCCAGGAGGTCGGTTGCAGCCAGAAGACGCTGACCGGCCCCAGCACGGCAACGTTCGGCTCGGCCGGCGGAACGACGCCCAGCACGGACGCCACCGCATCCAGGAAGCCCTGATCGTCCGGCCGGCCGCGCAGCGCGATACGGCCGGCGGGCGGCATGAGGTGCACGGCGTCAGCCATGGGCGCGTTCCCCCTTGGGGTCGTAGAAGGTGGGCGGCACCAGCGTGGCGCGGATGCGGCTCCCGCCGGACAGCACGTCGACGTTCTCGCCCAGGCGGGCGCGGCCGGCGCGCACCATGCCCAGCGCCACCGGGTGGCCGAGCGTCGGGCTGAGCACGCTGGACGTAACGTGCCCGTCGCTCCCCCCGGCGCCCAGCACCTGGGATCCGACGGGGAGCACGGTGTGCGCGTCGGCGCTGAGCAGGCCGACGAGTTGCAGCCGGTCCGGATCAGTCCCCGCCGGCCGCGTCAGCGAGCGGCGCCCGGCGAAGTCGCTGGCCTTCTTCGCCACCCCCCTGGCCATCCCGATGTCGTCCGGCAGCGTGGTTCCGTCGGTGTCCACGCCGACGTGCAGGAAGCCCTTCTCCAGCCGCAGCACCAGCAGCGATTCCACCCCGATGGGCGCGATCCCGTAGGGTTCGCCCGCCTCAAGGATCCGCCGCAGGAACATCTCCGCATGCCGTGCGTGCACGGAGATCTCGTAGCTCGGCTCGCCGGTGAAGCTCACCCGCGCCACCCGCGCCGCCAGCCCGGCCACCCGGCCCTCCCGGTACGCCAGATGCGGAAAGGCGCCGGGCGACAGGTCAATGTCCGTGCCCAGGTCGCGCAGCACCGCGCGCGCCTTCGGGCCGGCCAGCGTCATCACCGCCCACTGCTCGGTCACCGGCACCACCCAAACGTCGAGGTCGGGCCACTCGCATTGCAGCCACTCCTCGAAGATCAGCGGCACGCGGGCGGCGTTGCCGCTGGTGGTGCCGACCAGGAAGCGGTCCTCCGCCAGCCGCGCAATCACGCCGTCGTCGATCACCACGCCGTGCTCGCTGACCATCACCACATAGCGCGTCTTGCCCACCGGGATGGTGGACACCGTCTGCACATACATCCGGTCGAGGAACAGCCCGGCGTCGCGCCCGCTCACCTCGATCTTGCCGAGCGGCGAGGCGTCGAGCACCGAGACGCGCTCGCGCGTCGCCAGCACCTCGCGGCGGATGGCGGCCTCCTCGCTCTCGCCCTCCAGCGGGTAGAACTCCGGCCGCCACCACGGGCCGTAGTCGGCGAAGCGGGCCTTCAGCCCGGCGTGCACCGCTTCGGCCGGCAGGCGCAGGCGCGGGCGGTAGAGGGC
>JAEYOB010000027.1 GCA_023412175.1 Pseudomonadota bacterium
CTGTGAAGGTGTCGAGGAACAGCGGCGATCCGACGACGCGGATCTTCAACCCCTTCAGGTCGTCGGGCGTGCGCACCGGGCGCTTGGAGTTGGACAGCTCGCGGAAGCCGTTCTCGCCCCAGGCCAGCGGCACCACGTCTTTGGTCGCCAGAAGCTCGAAGAGCTGCTTGCCCACCGGCCCCTGCGTCAGCGCGTCGATGGCGGCGTAATCCGGCATCAGGAAGGGCAGGGAGAAGAGGTTGAGCTCCTTCACCTGCGGCGACCAGTTGATGGTCGAGCCGACGGCGAGGTCGATGACCCCCTGGCGCAGCGCGGTGAATTCCTTGGTCTGGTCACCGTTCACCAGCGAGGTGCCGGGATACATCTTGATGTTGATGCGCCCGTTGGTCTTCTCCTTGACCAGTTCGGCCCAGCGGTCGCCGCCGATGCCCCACGGGAACGGCTTGCCCAGCACGGTGGACAGCTTGTACTCGGCCTTGTACTCGGCGGCCGTCGCGGTGCCCGGCAGAATGAGCGCGGCCAGCGCCAGACCGGCCACCAGCGCCTTCATAGACTTCATGCGGCATTCCCTCCCTTTGTCTTTCCGTTTCGAACGGATAGCGGATGGTAACAGGCATGATCGCACCTAGCCACAGCCGGCATGCGCAACAGAGTTGCTCCGTTTGACGGGCTCAGGGGCTTGACCGAAAATGCCGCCCGCGTGTGGCGGGGAGGGGAACGATGCGGGCTCGATGGTGGATGGCGGCAGTTCTGGCCCTGCCGCTGCATGGCGTGCGGGCTGCCGAGCCATCGGTCATGCTTGGCGCCAACCCCAGCGAATGCGAAATCTCCCGTGCGCTGCTGGGCATGGCGCCGCTCGGCTGTCCGCCGGCCCCGGTGACGCTGCCCGCCGTGCCCGCCGGCCCTGTGGCGCCTCCCTTGGAGGTGTCGCGGCCGATCCCGCCCATCGCCGCCCCGATGGCGCCGGCCGCTCCCTCCGAGCCGGCCAGGAGGGAGCGCCGGGCGGCCTTCCTCATCAATTTCGATTTCGGCTCTGTGCGCATCCGGCCCGAATCGCGCGCCGTGCTCGACCGCGTGGCGGCGGTGATGAAGGCATCGGCGCCGGGCACAGTCCGTTTCCGCATCGTCGGCCACACCGACGACGTCGGTTCGGATGCGGGGAACCTTGAGCTGTCGCGCCGCCGCGCCGCTGCCGTGAAGGATTATCTGGTGCGCCGCCATCGCGTCGCCGCCGGCCGGCTGGAAGCCGTGGGCATGGGCAAACGCGAACTCTTCGATCCCGCCAATCCCCGTGCCGCCGAGAACCGCCGGGTGGAGATCGTCGCGGTTGGCAACTGATTGCCAAATAAACGGTTCTTCCTTCTCTTCCAAAGAGGAGGTATGCCGCCGGTACAGATCGGCCGTTTACTTCTACTTAATCGTTCGGGGTCAAAGCTTCGCGGGAAACATGGTTGCGCTTCCCGCTCGGCGACTTTGGCTTGGCCATAAGTCACTGGGAGGCGCTCTTGGAGATTGCGCCGTGGCCCAGTCCGTTTCCCGCGCCCTTCACGCCATCAAGCGCTACAACGCGCAGCCGGAGCAGATCGATCAGGCGATCCTGTCGGCGATCAACGTCACCCTGTGCCTTGCGTCGGGCGGCGACGACCGCGTCGCCGAGGGCTTCAACGCCGACATCGCGCTCAGCGGCCGGGGCTTCGGCCTCCGCCACTGAGCGCGCCCGGTCACGTTTACACGTGGCTGGCCGACAGGATTTCCTCGGCCTCTTCGCCGGTGCCGCGGCCCGGCAGCACGGCGTTCAGCAGCACGCCCAGCAGCGCCGCCAGCGCCATCGACGACACCACGAAGCCGCCGTCGCCGAACTTCAGCGACGCGCCGCCGATGCCGATCACCAGGATGGTGGAGGAGATCAGCAGGTTGCGCTTGTCGCCCAGGTCCACCTTGCCCTCGATCAGCGTGCGGATGCCCGAGGACGCGATCACGCCGAACAGCGCGATGGACACGCCGCCCATGACCGCGGTGGGGATGGTGGACAGGAAGGCCGACAGCTTGCCGACGAAGCCGAGGATGACCGCCATGGTCGCGGCGCCGCCGATGACCCAGACGCTGAAGATCCGCGTCACCGCCAGCACGCCGATGTTTTCGCCGTAGGTGGTGGCCGGCGGGCCGCCGATGGCGCCGGCCACCATGGTGGCGACGCCGTCGCCGAGGATCGAGCGGTGCAGGCCCGGATCCTTGATGAAGTTGCGGCCGACCACGCGGCTCAGCACGATCTGCCCGCCGATGTGCTCGGCGATGGTGACCAGCGCCACGGGGGCCACCATCAGGATCATGGCGATGACCGAAGTGCCTTCCTTCATGTTCGAGAACAGCAGGTGGAAGTTGGGCACCTGGAACCACGGCGCGTTGGCGACGGGCGCGAAGTCCACCAGTCCGGCGGCCAGCGCCGCCAGATAGCCGGTGACGATGCCTAGCAGGATCGGCACCACCGTGAAGAAGCCGCGCAGCACGATCGAATAGACGAAGATGCTGCCCAGCGTGAACAGGGCGATCAGGAAGTGCGGCAGGCTGTAGGCGCCGCCGCCCGCGGTGTTCTGCGCCATGCCGACCGCCACCGAGGCGAGGCCCAGCCCGATCACCACGATCACCGGACCGATGACGATGGGCGGCAGAATGGCGAGCAGCCAGCGCACGCCGCAGCCCTTGATCAGAAACGCGACCAGGATATAGACGGCGCCCGCCGCGCAGGCGCCGACAAGCGCGCCGCCGGTGCCGCCGATGGCGGTGGCGGTGAGGATCGGACCGATGAAGGCGAAGGAGGAGCCGAGATAGGCGGGCAGCCGCCACTTGGTGAAGGCCAGATAGATCAGCGTGCCCAGGCCCGAGGCCACGAGGCCGACGGCCGGGTCGAGCCCGGTGAGGATGGGGACCAGCACGTTGGCGCCGAACATGGCGAACAGATGCTGGAGGCTGAGCAGGACGAAAGTGGCCGGCGCCGGACGCTCGTGGACGTCCAGCACCCGGTCGCGGGTGACGGCGGTCATCGGTGGCTGATCCCTGAACCCTGTTGAAGTAAGGACCGATACCGCGGCTCTCGGCGAAGGTCAAACGACCTTGGTACGTCCACTTTCCAGAGTGGCCTCACGCGTGGCGGTGGATCACGTCCAGGAACGAATCTGCATAAAGATCGAGCTTCCTGGCACCCACACCGGGCAATCGGGAGAAGGCGTGCCGGTCCAGCGGCCGCTGTTCGACCATCTCCAGCAGCGTCGAGTCGTGGAAGATCACGTAGGGGGGCACGCCCTGGTCGCGTGCCAGTTCCAGCCGGCAGGCCCTCAGCGCGTGCCACAGCGCGTCGTCCGCCGGGCTGAGCGCCCCGCGCGCGCCCGACCGCGACACGCTTTCGCTGGGGCGTCCGCCGCCACGCGCCACCTGCCGCCGCATGGCGTCGTGCACCGAGCGGCGCTTCTCCACCACCGGGTCCTTGCGCAGGGTGACCACCCGCTGCCCCTTGATCACCGCCACGCCAGCATCGGTCAGGTGGAGGCTGCCGTAGCCCTCCATGTCGACGGTCAGCAGGCCGGCGGCGACGAGCTGTCGGAACACCGAGCTCCATTCCGTCTTGGACAGCTCCTTGCCGCAGCCGAAGGTCTTCAGGGCGTCATGGCGCTGCTGCATCACCTTGTCGGTGGCGTTGCCGAGCAGCACGTCCACCAGATGCCCGACCCCGTACCGCTGGCCCGTGCGGTAGGCGGCGCTCAGCGCCTTCTGGGCGACGACGGTGCCGTCCCAGCTCTCGACCGGCTCCAGGCAGGTGTCGCAGTTGCCGCAGGGCTCGGGCATGCGCTCGCCGAAGTAGTTGAGCAGCGCCTGCCGGCGGCAGGTCGCCGTCTCGCAGAAGCCGAGCAACGCCTCCAGCTTGGAGCGCTCGACGCGGCGGTGCGTCTCGGCGGCCTCCGATTGCTCCATCATCTGGCGGAGCTGCACCACGTCGGCCATGCCATAGACCATCCAGGCGTTGGCCGGCAGCCCGTCGCGGCCGCCGCGGCCGGGCTCCTGGTAGTAGGCCGCCAGGCTCTTGGGCGGGTCGAGGTGGGCGACGAAGCGGACGTTCGGCTTGTCGATGCCCATGCCGAAGGCGACCGTCGCCACCATGGTGATGCCTTCACCCTTGATGAACAGGTCCTGGTTCGCCTCGCGCACCTCGGCGGGCAGGCCGGCGTGGTAGGGCAGCGCCTCGCGCCCCTGGCTGTTCAGCCAGTTGGCGACGTCCTCCACCTTCGCACGCGACATGCAGTAGACGATGCCGGCGTCCTCGGGGTGGTTCTCGCGGAGGAAGGCGAGGAGCTGCTGACGCTCCGACTTCTTGGGCAGGACGCGGTAGGTGATGTTTGGCCGGTCGAACGAGGACAGGAAGACCCGCGCCTCGGTCAGGTTCAGCTTGTCGGCGATCTCCGCGCGGGTCTGCGCATCGGCGGTCGCGGTCAGCGCGATGCGCGGCACCATCGGGTGGCGCTCGTGCAGCACCGAAAGCTGAAGGTACTCCGGCCGGAAATCGTGCCCCCACTGCGACACGCAATGCGCCTCGTCGAGCGCGAACAGGGCGAGGTCGGTGCGGTCCAGAAGGTCGAGGAAGCGCTCGGTGACCAGGCGCTCCGGCGCCACGTAGACGAGGTCGATCTCGCCGTTGACCATGGCGCGCTCGACCTCGCGCGCTTCCCTGGCGTCCAGCGATGAGTTGAGGAACGCCGCCCGCACGCCGAGCTGGCGCAGCGCCGTCACCTGATCGCGCATCAGCGCGATCAGCGGCGACACCACGATGGTGACGCCTTGGCGCACCAGCGCCGGGATCTGGTAGCACAACGACTTGCCGCCGCCGGTCGGCATCAGCACCAGCGCGTCGTTGCCCGCGATCACGTGGTTGATGATGTCCGCCTGCTGCCCGCGGAACGCGTCGTAGCCGAACACGCTGCGCAGCACGTCGAGCGCCGAGTCGGTGTGTTTGGAGAACAGCGTATCCACGCCCACCCAATGCTAAATCCGGTGGCCGGGATGCCGGCCCTTACACAAGGCCTATGATGTGGCACAGGACGGCCGATTCGGGAAGCGGCAATCTGGCATGGAAGGGGAACAACCGTGCGACCTCCGCCCGCCGCCCAGCCACCCGGCGGACGCAGGGCAGCGTCATGCGCCGCACGGTTGCGGATCAGCCGGGGGCAGTTAGGAATGGGGGACCGTCTCACGCCAAGGCCCCCGATGAACCCCATCAGCGACGTGATCCTGCCGGCCGGCCGCTCGGCCGTCGAGCTATCCCTGTTCGTGCTGCTGCCGGTGATGGTGGTAATGCTCGCCATCATGCGCCTGCTGGAGGCCAAGGGCGTGCTGGACTGGCTGGTCGCCCGGCTGGCACCGGTGCTGCGCCCCTTCGGGCTGACCGGGCTGGGGGTGTTTGCTGCCCTTCAGGTCAATTTCGTCAACTTTGCCGCCCCGGTGGCGACGCTCGCCATGATGGAGACGCGCGGCACGTCCGACCGGCATCTGGCGGCGACATTCGCCATGGTGCTCGCCATGGCACAGGCCAACGCGGTGTTCCCGATGGCGGCGCTGGGGCTGCAGGTCGGGCCGGTGCTGGCCTTCTCGCTGCTGGGCGGGCTGGTGGCGACGGCGGCCACCTATCACGGGTTCGGGCGCGGGCTGTCCACCGACGAGCGGCTGACCGACGACTCCCCGCACCACGCCCAGGTGGAGGGAGCCAAGGGCACGCTGGACGTCATCAACCGGGCCGGCGCCGAGGCCTTCCGCATCACCCTCACCGCCCTTCCAATGATGGTGCTGGCACTGGTCGTGGTGGCGGCACTGCGCAATTCCGGCGCGGTGGATGCGCTGACCGGGCTGCTTGCGCCGGGACTGGAGTTGCTGGGCATCGACACGGCGCTGATCCTGCCGGCGCTGACCAAATACGTGGCCGGAGGCTCGGCCATGATGGGCGTGGTGGACGAGCTGATGCGGCAGGGCGGGTTCGCCGCCGATCTGCTGAACCGCAGCGCCGGCTTCCTGATCCATCCGCTGGACGTGGCGGGTGTGGCGGTCCTCGCCTCGGCCGGCCCGCGCGTGGCGGCGGTGTGGAAGCCTGCCGTCGGCGGCGCCTGCGTGGGGATCGCCGTCCGCACCCTGGCCCACGCCCTGCTGGGGTGAGCGCCGTTTGACGCGAATGTCTCTTTATTGTTTTCCCGTTAAACGGGCAAAATGGAAACGGCGGGTGGAATGGCCACCCGCCGCTTTCAACGGAGGAAAAGGCATGAAGAAGATGCCCTTTCTCCTGGTGCTCGAATGGCGGGGTTGGCGGATAGAGATCCGTCGGATCCGCCGTCAGGCACTGAGGAGCGGCCGGCAGGTGTAGCAGCATCCACCGGCCATCTCCCAATATAGTCGCGTGCAGCGGCTTTGGCAAATACCCGTCCGGCGCGCTACAGCAGATCCCGCAGCATCGCCACCAGCGGCACGTCGGCCGGCGGCATGGGGTAGTCGCCCATGCGGTTCGGGGTGACCCAGGCCAGCTTCTGCCCCTCCAGCGGCCGCACGGTGCCGTTCCACACCCGGCAGACGTACAGCGGCATCAGCAGGTGGAAGTCCTCGTAGGTGTGCGAAGCGAAGGTGAACGGGGCGAGGCAGCTCGCCGCTGTGTCGATGTCCAGTTCCTCCTTCAATTCGCGCACCAGCGCGGCCTCCGGTGTCTCGTCGGCGTGCACCTTGCCGCCGGGGAACTCCCACAGGCCGGCGAGGGTCTTGCCGGGCGGGCGCTGCGCCAGCAGCACGCGCCCGTCGGCATCCACCAACGCCACCGCGACGACCAGCACCATGCGCTTGGAACCGGCCGGCGGGGTGGAGTTGGGGTTGAAGCAGGGGGTGGGCTCGTCGAAGTCCACTCGTCAGCTCCGGTAATTGCCGTTGATGTCGATGTAGCCGTGCGTCAGATCGCAGGTCCACACCGTGGCTTGGCCGCTGCCGCCCAGGTCGAGGTCGACGAGGATATCCACCTCCTTGCCCTTCATGTGCGCGGCGACCGGCGCCTCGTCGTAGCCCGGCACCTCCATGCCGTCGGCGCAGATCAGCACGCCGCCGATGGAGATCCTCAGCTTGTCGCGGTCGGCGCGCTCACCGGCGCGGCCCACCGCGGCGACGATGCGGCCCCAGTTGGCGTCCTCACCGGCAATGGCGGTCTTGACCAGCGGCGAGTTGGCGACGGTCAGGGCGATGCGCTTGGCCGCCTCATTGCTGTCGGCGCCCTTGACGGTGACGGTGACGAACTTGGTCGCGCCCTCGCCGTCGCGCACGATCTGCTGGGCGAGGTCGAGCGACACCTCCTCCAGCGCCTTGCGGAAGCCGGCCAGCTCGGGATCCTCGGCGACCGCCGGGGCGGGGTTGCCGGCCTTGCCCGTGGCGAACAGCAGGACGGTATCGGAGGTCGAGGTGTCGCCGTCCACGGTGATGCTGTTGAAGGTCCGCTCGTTGATCTCCGACAGCAGGGCCTGGAGCACCGGCGCCGGGATCGCCACGTCGGTGAAGATGTAGCCGAGCATCGTCGCCATGTCGGGCGCGATCATGCCCGAGCCCTTGCAGAAGCCGTTGATGGTCACCGTCTTGCCCGACAGCGTCGCCGTGCGGGTGGACGCCTTCGGGAAGGTGTCGGTGGTCATGATGGCGCGGGCGGCCGCTTCCCACGTGTCCTCCGACAGGCCGTCGGCCATGGCGGGCAGCACGCGGGCGATGGCGTCGGCGGCCAGCGGGATGCCGATCACCCCGGTGGAGGACAGATAGACCTCTGCCGGCGAGCAGTTGGCGAGCGCCGCGGCGGCCTTGACGGTAGCCTGCACGGTTGCGTCGCCCGCCTTGCCGGTGAAGGCGTTGGCGTTGCCGGCGTTGACCACCACGGCGCGGGCCTGCCCGTGCGGCAGCGCCATGCGGCACCACTCGACCGGCGCCGAGGCGGTCTTCGAGCGGGTCAGCACGCCGGCCACCGTGGTCCCGGCGTCGAGCACGGCGAGCATCACGTCGTCGCGCCCCTTGTATCGGATGCCGCTGTTGGTCGTGGCGAAGCGCACGCCCGGAATCACGGGCAGCGTCGGGAACGAGGCCGGGGCGAGCGGGGAGACGGTCAGTGCCATGAGGTGGTCCGTGGAGGTGTATCTATGGAAGGGACTTGCCCCCACCCTAACCCTCCCCCGCAAAGCGGGGGCGGGGGGGGGG
>JAEYOB010000033.1 GCA_023412175.1 Pseudomonadota bacterium
AAACGGCCAGCCGGCGCTGCTCAAGCAGTGGGTGGAGGAGTTCCGCCCCCCCGCCCGCCCGGCGGCCGAGGCGCCGGCCGACTGGAAGCCGTTCGCGGTGCCGATGCTGAACGGTCAGGCGCTGGACGCGGTGCAGGTGCACGTGCGCCGTGTGGACGGCGAGGACGGGGATGGCGGCGCGGGCGACCGCGAGGCGCGCGGCAGCCGTTTCCTGCTGGACCTGGAACTGAGCCGGTTCGGCCCGCTGCAGCTCGACGGGCTGGTGCGCCCGCAGCGCTTCGACCTGATCCTGCGCAGCCACGCGCCGCTGCCGGCCGAGCTGAACGCGGAGCTGACCGGCGTCTTCACCGACAGCCTGGGCGCCATGGGGTTCACCGGCACGCTGTCGTTCCAGACCGGCGCGCGCAACTGGGTCAAGCTGACCCGCGCCGGCCGCGCCGGCCTCGGCGTAACGGCATGAACGGAGACACCGGAATGCACCGCCGCGAACGCCTGACCACCGCCGTCAACCCGGACGCACGCCACGACTATCTGGTGACGCTGTCCGGCGAGCCGCAGCCGGGCACGCGGCTGGAGCTGCGCTATGTTCCCGACCGCTGGGTGATCGAGCCCGCCGGGTTCGCCGACTACCTGACCGGGCTGGCAGATTTCTCCGGCGGGCTGGAAGCGCTGGCACTGGCCGTGCTGGACGATATCGGCAACGAGGCGGTGCCGCGCTGGACCGAGGTGCGCGCCGAACGCGCCGCCCACCGCGTCGTGGTGGAGGACCGCCAGCCCGCCTGGGACAACCCGCACCTCTTCGTGCGGATGGAGCGGTACTGACGTGCGGGGAGCCCCTCCCCTTGCGGGCAAGGGGCTTCGGAAGACGCCTACGTCCCCGCGCTTTCCTCCTGCTGCTGGCGGCGGCGGAAGCCGACCAGCGCGGTCTCGTCGAGCATGGCGTCCTCCTTGCGGCGGATCTTCTCGCGCTCGCGCTTGAGGCGCTCCTCCTCGGCCAGCTCGAAGCGCTTCAGCTCCTGGAAAGCCTCGGCCATCTCCTCGGTGGCGGTGGCGATCTGCCGGTCCACCTGGGCGATGGACTCCTGAAGGCGGTGGTCGCGTTCGCGCGCCGCCTTGGCGAAGGCGGCGTAGCCGAACGCCACCGCCGGGTCGTTGCGCGCGGTCTCCTGCTCGTGGCGGACCATCTCGCGCAGACGCACCAGTTCGTCGGTCAGGCGGTCGCGGAGGTTCTGCAGTTCGGACAGCGCCCGGCGCTTCTCGTCGAGCTGCCACTTGTGCAGGCGGATGATGGTTTTCAGGCTGCTCATGACCACGGCACCCCAAGGATTTCGGCAAGCATGGCGTATCCGGTGACAAGGTCGGTGCTTTCACGCTTCCCTTGCTTGAGGAAAGCCTCCAACGCCGGCTGATAGTGGATCGCCTCGTCCACCTGCGGGTCAGTGCCGCGGCGGTAGGCACCAAGGCGGATCATCTCCGCCATGTTGTCGTAGGAGGACAGCATGCGCCGGGCGCGGCCGACCAGCTCGTTCTCCTCCTGCGAGTTGCAGCCGGGCATGGTGCGCGACACGCTGCGCAGGATGTTGATCGCCGGATAGCGGCCGCGCTCGCCGATCTGGCGCTCCAGAACGATGTGGCCGTCGAGGATGCCGCGCACCGCGTCGGCGATCGGTTCGTTGTGGTCGTCGCCTTCCACCAGCACGGTGAACAGGCCGGTGATCGAGCCCGAACCGGCCAGCCCCGGCCCGGCGCGCTCCAGCAGCTTCGGCAACTCGGCGAAGACGGTGGGCGGGTAGCCCTTGGTGGTCGGCGGCTCACCGGCGGACAGGCCGATCTCGCGCTGCGCCATGGCGAAGCGGGTCACGCTGTCCATCATGCACAGCACGTCGCGGCCCTGGTCGCGGAAATACTCGGACACCGCCAGCGTCATGTAGGCAGCCTGCCGGCGCATCAGCGGCGGCTCGTCGGAGGTGGCGCAGACCACGACGCTGCGCGACAGGCCCTCCTCGCCCAGATCCTCGACGATGAATTCCTGAAGCTCGCGCCCGCGCTCGCCGATCAGGCCGATCACCGCCACCTCGGCCGCCGAGAACTTGGCCAGCATCGACATAACCGACGACTTGCCGACGCCCGAGCCGGCGAAGATGCCCATGCGCTGGCCGCGGCAGCAGGTGAGGAACGTGTTGACCGCCCGGATGCCGAGGTCGAGCTTCTGCCCCACCCGCGCGCGGGCGTGCGCCGAGGGCGGCGTGTTGCGGATCGGGATGCCGACCGTGCCCTTGGGCAGCGGCCCCTTGCCGTCCACCGGCTCGCCCAGCGCGTTGATGACGCGACCCAGCCATGCGTTGGTGGGATAGACGGCGGGTTGACCCTCGGCCACCATGGCACGACATCCCAGACCAACGCCGTCGAGCGAGCCCAGCGACATCATCAGCGCCCGGCCCTGGCGAAAACCGACAACCTCGCAGGGCACACGGCGGCCGTCGCGCGTCTCGACGGCGCAGCGGCCGCCGACGGACAACTCCTTTTCGATGCCGCCCACCTCGACCAGCAGCCCGAGCACGGCGGTGACCCGCCCGAACCTTCGGTGGTCCGGCAGCTCATTAATGTCATCGAGAAGTCGGGCGACGTCGGCTGGCACGGCTGTGGTCCGGGACGGCGTTAAGCATTGAAAATGGCGGAAAATTTGACCAAACCGCCATCGTCGGGCCATCATCGGCCGGAAAGATTAACGTTAAATGAAGCCTATTCCGGCGCTGGCGTTAAGCTGAATCGTCTGTTAACCTGTGTAAACAAGCGACCTAATCTGTTTAGCATGTGCCGCCAGCCATAGGATCGGCCGGAGGACATCGGCCACGCCGGTGCCCACACGGAATCCGAGGGGAAGATCCAAGGGCCTGGACAGGCAAGGCACCACCAACGTCGGGATACCGCCAATGAGGGTTCTGCTGGTCGAAGACGATACCTCGATCCAGAAGAGCATCGAGTTGATGCTCCAGTCCGAGGGTTACATCGTCGACTCCACCGACTTGGGCGAAGACGGGCTCGAAATCGGCAAGCTGTACGATTACGACATCATCATCCTCGATCTGATGCTGCCGGACATCGACGGCTACGAGGTGCTGCGGCGGCTGCGCGCCGCGCGGGTCACCACGCCGATCCTGATCCTGTCCGGCCTGTCCGAGCTGGATCACAAGATCAAGGGTCTCGGCTTCGGTGCCGACGACTACCTGACCAAGCCGTTCGACAAGCGCGAGCTGATCGCCCGCATCCAGGCGATCGTCCGCCGCTCCAAGGGGCACTCGGACAGCGTCATCCGCACCGGCCGCCTGACCGTCAACCTCGACACCCGCACGGTGGAGGTCGACAGCCAGCCGCTGCACCTGACCGGCAAGGAATACGGCATCCTGGAACTGCTGAGCCTGCGCAAGGGCACCACGCTGACCAAGGAGATGTTCCTCAACCACCTCTACGGCGGCATGGACGAGCCGGAGTTGAAGATCATCGACGTCTTCGTCTGCAAGCTGCGCAAGAAGCTGGCGGCGGCGACCCAGGGCGACAACTACATCGAGACGGTGTGGGGCCGCGGCTACGTGCTGCGCGACCCGCACGAGGATTTACAGCACGCGCCCCCGGCGCGCGCACCGCAGCAGCAGGCGGCGGGCTGACCAGGCGGTTTGGGCAGGCCCCGCGCGGGCCTGTCCACCGCGTGATCTTGCTCTTATCGTCCTCAGTTCCTTTGAACGACGGGTCCCCCCGGCCTGTCTTAGATCAGTGAAACCATTTTGAGGTGCGGTGCCATCTGCTGCGACAGGAGCAGCGCGGCTTCGCGCACGGCGTCCGCGAAGCAGCGCGGCCCCGGATCGGGCAGCCCGACCGCCGTCGACCAGCGCGCCCGCGTCGCTGCGAAGATGGCGTCATCCAGAGGAGCCAGCAAGTCGGCGCGCCGCCCGGGATCATCGCACAGATCGTCGAGCACGCACGCCGGATAGGAATGATCGAGCGGCACCGCCCCCCAGACCTGCTGGTCATTGAGGTACACGTCGCGCCCGGTCAGCAGCGAATTCTCCAGATCATCGACCACCGCCCGGTTGGCGCTCCCATCATATTCGATGTGGGAAATCGCGCTCATTTTGGCGCGGACACGCGCGGCCGGACCGAGATAGCTGAAGTGCCATCCCGCCTCGTCGCACAGCGCGGAATCGGCGAACCGCTCCGGCTGGTAATGCAGCGGTATACGGATGTCGCGCACCGCCTGAGCCCAGTTGGCCGGCGCCGCCCCGCGCGACTGGAACGCGGGAATGCGGTCGCCGCGCACGGCGATGGGCCACACCTCGTGCGTCTCCTGCCCGGCGACCTGCATGTAATTGAGACGGAAATGGTAGCGGCGGAGCCGGAACCCGACCAGCGAAGCCTGGTTCGCCGGCGAGCGCAGCCAATTCAGCGCCTGCGGGCGCAACATCTCATCGACGTCGCCGATGATCACCCAGTCCGATGGCTGGACTTCCGCCAAGGCCGCCGCCATGGCGCGCCGCTGGTGCAACTCGCGGAGCCACGGGTTATCGACAGCGGGAAAATCGTCCACCAGGACGTGCTGGATCTTGTCAGCGAATGCGGAAAAACGATCCCGGTTGTCGGCGAAATGCAGAGGCTTCGGCTCGCCGCGAAAAGTCCTGGTTCCCTCTATGATGACGAACCGGTCAACGAACGGCTCCTGCAGGCGCAGCCGCCAGTCAAGAATATCGAGTTCGTCGTTGATCATGAAGCAGTCGTAGAGCATCGCCCTTGCCGGCCTCGCGAATCACGCGTGTCAAGGCACAATTCCCGCATCAGTGATGATGCGAGGGCCTTTGACGGTGAATCGTAGCCGGCTCAGCGGGTCATATCAACCGAGACAGGAAAATTTAAGAGCTCTATATCGGCTAGTAGTTGCTGATCTCCACGAGATTGCCGTCTGGGTCGCGCAGGTAGACAGAGGTAATCGGCCCGGTGGCGCCGGTGCGCGGCACCGGGCCCTCCTCCACCGCGACGCCGGGCGCGGCGAGATGCGCCTGAACCTCGGCCAAGGGAACATCGGTGATCAGGCAGAAGTCCGCCGTGCCGGGGCCGGGCGCCCTGGCCTTGGGCTCGAACTCCTTGCCGGCGACGTGCAGGTTGATCTTGTGGCGGCCGAAGCTCAGCGCCCTGCGGCCCAGCGGGCCGAAGGTCACCGCCTCCATATTGAGGACGCGCGTGTAGAAGTCGATGGTGGCGTCCAGGTCGCGCACCGTCAGGACGAAATGGTCGATGCGGTCGATGTGCATGCGTGCGGTTCCTCTCCCCTTCCGGCCCGCCGTTCCGGGCCATTGCGGGAGAGGATACCCTATACCGCCGCCGCCTTCACCCCGGCCGCGCTGAAGCCCGGCCCGTTGGAGAGCGTGTAGAGGCCGCGCTGGCCGTCCACCGGCTTGAAGCGGTCGGTGATCCCCA
Organism: Pseudomonadota bacterium; assembly: GCA_023412175.1. Lineage (GTDB taxonomy): Bacteria > Pseudomonadota > Alphaproteobacteria > Azospirillales > Azospirillaceae > Azospirillum. Next base: position 5,467 of record JAEYOB010000033.1, read on the forward strand.
GCACCGTTTCCGCACCGCCCAGGTAAAGCACGGCGTCCGGCGGCATCTGGCGGGCGATGGCCTCCAGCACCTTGGTCTTGGTCGGCTGGTCGAAATAGATCAGCACGTTGCGGCAGAACACCACGTCGAACTGGCCCAGCCCGCCGAGGTCGCCCAACAGGTTCCACTCGCGGAAGGACACCATCTGCCGCAGGTTCGGGGCGATCTGCCACTTGTCGCCCTGCTGCTTGAAGTGCTTCACCAGCATCTGGATGGGCAGGCCGCGCTGCACCTCGAACTGGGTGTAGATGCCGGCCTTGGATCGCTCGACCATCTCGGCCGAGATGTCGGTGCCGACGATCTCGATGCGCCAGCCGGCCAGCCGCGCCGCGTCCTCGTTCAGCATCATCGCCAGCGAGTACGCCTCCTGCCCGGACGAGCAGGCCGCCGACCAGATGCGGATCGAGCGCTTGGCCGCCCGCGTTTCCAGCAGGCGCGGCAGAACGATCTGCTTGAACTGGTCGAAGGGCTTCTGGTCGCGGAAGAACGAGGACTCGTTGGTGGTCATCGCCTCCGTGATGTCGCGCAGCAGCGCTTCGTCCTTGCGGGTGCGCACGGTGGAGGCCAGTTCCTCCAGGCCCTTCATGTTCCACTTGCGCGCCACCGGCATCAGGCGCGATTCCAGAAGGTACGCCTTGTCCTTGGTGAGCACGAGACCCGAGCGCTGCTTCAGCAGCGTGGCGAACATGTCGAAGTCCTCGACCCTCATGTTCATGCCCTCGCCGCCAGCTTACGAAGAGTGGGACCGATCTCCTTGAGCGGCAGGATGGCGCTGCACAGGCCGGCCTGCGCCACCGCGCCCGGCATGCCCCACACCACGCTGGACGCCTCGTCCTGGCCGATCAGCACGCCGCCCTGGCCGACCACGTCGGTGCAGCCGCGCATGCCGTCCTGGCCCATGCCGGTGAGGATGCAGGCCAGCACCTTGCGGGCGCCGAAGGCCTTGACGAGGGAGCGCATCATGGGATCCACGGCTGGCCGGCAGAAGTTCTCCGGCGGGTCCCTGGTGAGCTGGAGGATGTTCTGGCCGGCGCGCTGCGCCACCAGCATGTGGAAGTCGCCCGGCGCGATGTAGACCCGGCCGCCGGCGACGGCCTCGCCGTCCTTCGCCTCGGCGGCGGCGAGGCCGCACTGGCGGCTGATGTGCTCGGCCAGGATCGTGGTGAAGGTCGCCGGCATATGCTGGGTGATCAGGATCGGCTGCGCCAGCCCCTTGAGGTGCGACAGCACCTCGAACAGCGCCTGCGGGCCGCCGG